>NZ_JASCOY010000109.1:0-14952 GCF_029960075.1 Pseudomonas sp. PS02290 | reverse complement strand
GCCGAGCGGCATGGATGCCGCGAGAGCCGCCCCCCGCCATGGATGGCGGATGGCGGCGGGCCCACGGAGCGGGACCGGAGTGAAGGAACCCTGAGGAACGAAGGGCCCAACCGAGAGCAAGCACCCTTGGTTACTTGGGGTGCTTTTCCAAGTAACTCGCCGAAGGCGAAACGCTCTGCCGTTAGGCAGAGCCACAACAACGATCAAAACGGCGCCGGGCACTCGAACCGAACCCGCTCGCCCGTCCCCGGATGGGTGAACGCCAGCATGCTCGCGTGCAGACACAACCGCGGATACGCCGCCAGCGCCTCCGGATTGGCATACAAACCGTCACCCAGCAACGGATGCCCGATCGACAACATATGCACCCGCAACTGATGCGACCGCCCCGTAATCGGCGTCAGCTCGACCCGACAATGGGTGTCATACCGCTCCAGCACCTTCCAGAACGTCAACGCATGCTTGCCCAATTCATGATCCACCACATGACGCGGCTTGGTTGGCGGGTCGTAACGCAACGGCAAATCGATACTGCCACTGTCCAGGTCTGGCTGGCCCCACGCCAGTGCCGTGTAAGCCTTCTCCGTCTCGCGGTCATGAAACTGCCGGGACAACTCACGGTGGGTGTCCGCGTCACGGGCCAGCAAAATGATCCCGGAGGTTTCCCAATCCAGCCGATGGACAATTCGCGCCTCGGGGTAGCCGTTTTCCTGCAGGCGGGTAATCAGACAGTCCTTGTTATCGTCAGCGCGACCAGGGACCGAAAGCAGCAGGGTGGGCTTGTTCACCACCAGGACAGCGTCGTCCTGGTGGAGGATATGAACGTTGGACAGCGGCATTGAACGCCTCATCACTCAAACAGGTGCACCGCGATCGCAGCAGCCATCGCGGCGCAGAAAACAGGTCTTCAATAACGCCAACGGCGGCGCGCTTGCCTGACTCCTTAAAGGGATTCAGGCAACCGGGCCGCCGTGGCGACTGCCTTCTCGATCAACGATCAGGCAGGGTGATGTTCAGTTCCAGAATCGAGCAGCTGCCGTCGTTTTCAAGGGCGACATGCACGTCATCGTTGCCGATATTGACGTACTTGCGGATCACCTCGACCAACTCCTTCTGCAAGGCGGGCAGGTAATCCGGTGTGCTGCGTTGGCCGCGTTCATGCGCCACGATGATCTGTAGACGCTCTTTCGCTACCGACGCGGTGCTGGGCTTTTTGTTGGCACGAAAGAAGTCAAAAATGCTCATCAGTTACCCCCGAACAGGCGTTCGAAAAATCCTTTTTTCTGTACGTCCAGGAAGCGGTGCTCACGGTCCTTGCCCAACAGACGGTCAACGGCATCGCTGTACGCCTGGCCGGCGTCGCTCTGATCATCAAGGATGACCGGCACGCCCTGGTTGGACGCCTTGAGTACGGCCTGGGATTCCGGAATCACGCCCAGCAGAGTCACCGCGAGGATTTCCTTGACGTCTTCGACGCCCAGCATCTCGCCCTTGCTCACGCGCTCAGGGTTGTAACGGGTCAGGAGCAAGTGCTCCTTGATCGGGTCTTCGCCACGCTCGGCGCGGCGGGACTTGCTGGCCAGCAGGCCCAGCATGCGGTCCGAGTCACGGACCGAAGACACTTCAGGGTTGGTCACGACGATGGCTTCGTCGGCGAAATACATCGCCAGGTGAGCGCCCGTTTCGATACCGGCAGGGGAGTCGCAGACGACGTACTCGAAGGTTTCCTTGAGTTCCATCAGGACTTTTTCAACGCCCTCTTTGGTCAGCGCATCCTTGTCACGGGTCTGGCTGGCAGCGAGGACGTAAAGACCTTCGATCTTCTTGTCCTTGATCAGCGCCTGCTGCAGGTTGGCTTCGCCGTTGACTACGTTGACGAAGTCATAAACGACGCGACGCTCGCAACCCATGATCAGGTCGAGGTTACGCAGGCCGACGTCGAAGTCGACGATAACTGTTTTGTGGCCGCGCAGTGCGAGACCGGTACCGATGGCGGCGCTGGTGGTGGTCTTGCCCACACCACCCTTGCCGGATGTAACCACGAGAATCTTGGCCAAGGTGTATCACCCCTAGAGGAAAAGGACGTTGAGTCCCTGAAGAGCCCCTCATGACGGCGCAACTAAAGCGGGCGAGGGCGGTGATCGGAACCCGTGAAGGAATTCCTGTTCGGGCGAACAAAAAAATATCCCGAACGTCCCGGTGCCTTCGCGTCGTTTTCGCGACGAATCAGAGTGGCTTAAAAATGGCGCAGTATCCGTTAAAGACGGGTGATGTTCAACACGTCGCCGGACAGACTGATCTGCACCCCGGCGCCCCACAGCGGATCCCGGCGCAGGTCTTCGGACACCTTGTACTGGCCGGCGATCGAGATCAGTTCGGCGACCATTTGCTGGCAGAAAATCCGTGCTTTGGTATCGCCTTTGATCCCCGCCAGCGCGCGGCCGCGCATCGGGCCGTACACATGAATATTGCCGTCGGCGAGCAGTTCGGCGCCGGGGCTGACCGAGGAAATCACCACCAGATCCGAGCCCTGGGCGTAGATCTGCTGACCGCCGCGCACGGGGGCGGTGATGATCTTGGTCGGTTTGATCAGCGGCTCGGGCGGCTTTTCGATGATTTCCGGCTTCTTTTTGACTTCGCCTTCCGTCGGATCAAGCGGTCGCTCGCGCGCGCCCGAAGGCGGCAGCACCGGCAGGTCGATGGAAATGGCGGCGGCGATGTCTTCAATCCGGTTGGCCCGAATGGCCAGGGTGCGCAGACCGTGCTGACGGCAGATGCGCATCATCGCCGGCAGGTCGATCGCGCCTTCATCCGGCGGCAGTTTGTCGAGGGCCAGCACCAGCGGTGTATTGCTGAAGAAGTTCGGCGCCTGGGCGACTTTTGCCGCCAGTTGACGATCCAGCGCTTCGAGGTTGTTGCGGGCCAGTTCCAGCACAGTGATGGCCAGCATGCTGCCCTTCAGCTGGAACACGGGGTCCTTGTCTTGCAATTCGATTTGGCTCATGTCGGCATACAGCGGCTTGTCGCTAAAAGTGCCGAGACTTATAACGATAACGCCCGCCAGCCGCAAGGGAGGCGCAACCGACGGCGGCACGATCCGCGCGAACCGATGTAGAATGCCCGCCTTTGTCCTGACGGAAGCTGTAATGGATCGCCCGCGTTTTCGAGCTCATTTTCTTCATCCCCGCTTCTGGCTGCTGTGGCTGGGGCTGGGCTTGCTCTGGCTGATCGTGCAGTTGCCGTTTCGCGTGTTGCTGGTGATTGGCCGTGCGTTGGGCTGGGTCATGTATTACCAGGCAACCGATCGGCGGGTGATTGCCGCGCGCAACCTCGAGCTGTGTTTCCCCCAGTATTCAAAGGCCGAGCGCAAACGCCTGCTGAAAGAAAACTTCGCCTCCACCGGCATCGCGTTTTTTGAAATGGCCATGAGCTGGTGGTGGAGCAAGCCCCGTCTCGCGCGGTTGGCGCACATCGAAGGCCTTCATCATTTAAAGCAGGCGCAGCTGGACGGCCATGGCGTGATCCTCATGGCGCTGCACTTCACCACCCTGGAAATCGGCGCGGCCTTGCTCGGCCAGCAGCACACCATCGACGGCATGTACCGCGAGCACAAGAACGCGCTCTTTGATTACATTCAGCGACGCGGCCGCGAGCGCCACAACATGGATTCCATCGCCGTCGAGCGCGAAGACGTGCGCGGCATGATCAAGCAACTGCGCAAGGGCCGGGCGATCTGGTATGCGCCGGATCAGGACTACGGCGCCAAGCAGAGCATCTTCGTGCCCCTGTTCGGCATTCAGGCCGCCACCGTGCCGGCCACCAGCAAATTCGCCAAGCTCGGCCACGCGCTGGTCGTGCCGTTCACTCAGGAGCGTCTGGCCGATGGCAGTGGCTACAAGCTGGTGATCCATCCGCCTCTGAGCGATTTTCCGGGGGAGAGCGACGAGGCCGACTGCATTCGCATCAATCAATGGGTCGAGCGCGCCGTCACCGCATGCCCCGAGCAGTATCTGTGGGCGCACCGGCGTTTCAAGAGTCGGCCGCCGGGCGAGCCGAAGCTGTACAAGAAGCGTGGCTGAAACCAAGAGCTGAGACCCCATGACGACAAGCGCCACAGAACAACACGCGGTGCGCAACGCCTCAGCCTTGGCTCCCGGCGTCGAGCCAGTGACCGGGCTGATCCTGTCCGGCGGCGGCGCTCGTGCGGCGTATCAAGTGGGCGTGCTGGCGGGCATCGCCGACCTGCTGCCGGTCGGCGCCAAGAATCCTTTTCCGGTGATCGTCGGCACTTCCGCCGGGGCGATCAACGCGGTAAAGCTGGCCAGCGGCGCTGCGCAATTTCGTACGGCAATTCACGAACTCACTGAGTTTTGGCAGGGCTTTCGCAGCCATCAAGTGTTGCGCAGTGACTGGCCCGGCGTCGTTCGGCAGGCGGCGCGGTTCTTCGGTCGCAGCCTGCTGGGCATCGGTCGCCAACAGGTGCCGGTGGCGCTGCTCAACAGCTCACCGCTGAAGGATCTGCTGACCGCACGTCTCAACCTCGACGGCATTGACGAAGCCATCGAAGCAAAGCATCTGCGCGCAGTGGCGATCACCGCATTCGGTTACGAGTCGGGGCAGGCGGTTACGTTTTATCAGGGCAAGGGCACGATCGAATCCTGGCTGCGGCATCGCCGGATCGGCCTGCCGACGCGCTTGACCATTGACCATCTGCTGGCCAGCTCCGCAATTCCGTTGCTGTTCGCGCCGGTGAAACTGGGGCAGGAATATTTTGGTGACGGCGCGGTGCGGCAGTCGGCGCCGATCAGTCCGGCGCTGCACCTGGGGGCCAACCGCGTGCTGGTGGTGGGCGTCAGCGGCAACCCCCGTGGCCCCGGCGCGAACCCGCCCGTGCCGCGAGCGGTCCGTGGCGTGCAACCGAGCCTCGCGCAGATCGGCGGGCACATGCTCAACAGTACGTTCATTGACAGCCTGGAGAGTGACATTGAATTGCTGGAACGGCTGAATCTGGTCAGCCGCATGCTGCCCGGGCCCGACGTGCCCAGGCCGCAGTCGTCAGACTCGACGCCCATTCAGTCCCTGGCGCCGGTCGAAGTGCTGGTGATTTCGCCCAGCCAGCCCATCGATGAAATCGCCGCCCGTCATCGCCGCGAATTGCCCCCGGCGCTGCGCACGTTTCTGCGCGGCCCGGGTGCGACCAAGACCAGCGGGGCTGGGGTGCTGAGCTATCTGTTGTTCGAATCGGGTTATTGCAGTGAACTCATCGAGCTGGGCCGCCGCGACGCGATGGCCCAGAAGGATGAGTTGATGCGGTTCCTGCGTTCGGAGTAGTTGCTCTGCTGAATGCCGGGTCCAGGGCGGTCAAGCCGTGAGCTTGTCATCCCGGAAATCCCGCAGCGCCTGTTCGATTTCTTCCCGGCTGTTCATCACGAACGGCCCGTATTGCACGATCGGTTCGCCCAGGGGCTTGCCAGCGATCAGCAGCACGCGGGCACCCGTCTGGGTGCTCAGCTGAATCTCGCCGCTTTCCGACAATCGCGCGAGACGGCTCGTACCCAGTTTCTGCGGCTGTCCTGCGATTTCGACTTCACCTTCGTACACGTACAGCAGCACCCGATGGCCCTCGGCGACGCGCGGGCTGGTGTGGCTGCCGGCGGGCATGTGGAAATCGAAATACTGTGGCTCGGTGTCCGGACGCTGCACGGCGCCTGCCTGGGACGCCTGGCCGTCGTCGAACTGACCTGCGATCACCACAACGTCGACGCCGCTTTGCGTGGTGATGCGCGGAATGCGCTCGGGTTGAATGTCGTCGTAACCGGCGTCGCCCATCTTCGATTTGGCCGGCAGGTTGAGCCACAGCTGGAAGCCGCGCATGGCGCCTTCTTCCTGCTCGGGCATCTCGCTGTGGATGACCCCGCGCGCAGCGGTCATCCATTGCACACCGCCGCCTTGCAGCAGGCCGACGTTGCCCATGTGGTCTTCATGGCGCATGCGGCCTTCGAGCATGTAGGTCACGGTCTCGAATCCGCGATGGGGGTGGGGCGGAAAGCCGGCGATGTACTCGTCGGGGTTCTCGGAGCCGAACTCGTCGAGCATCAGGAACGGGTCGAAGGCTTCGATGCCTGGCCCGCCGAACACACGGGTCAGCTTGACGCCAGCACCGTCGGACGTCGGTTGGCCGGCCTGGATCGACAGCACTTTACGAAATTGAGGCATGGGGCTCACTCCGGCAGAAGGGGAATGGCGCCTATGGTAGGCCTGTTGGGGCGATGGATGGGTGACGTTTTTGCGGGGGAATGATCGGGTTTGGCGATGGGTCTGGGCGAAGTGTGGGAGCGAGCTTGCTCGCGAATAGGTTTATAGCCGCCAGATCTCCAGCGGCCGTAATAACGTATTCGCGAGGAAGCTCACTCCTACAATGAGGCGATTACTCGGACACCTGCAGCTTGCGGGCTTCGGTGTACACGTAACGCACTTTCTCGTACTCGAACGGCGAGTCCATCTGACCGTAGCGGAAGCTGGTCGTGTAGCGACGGTCGATGGCGCGCAGCAGGTACAGCTCAGGATGGTCTTCGCTGACCTGGGCGACGTTGAGGAAGTTGATCTGCGACTCAGCGGTGAAGTCGAAGACCAGACCGCCGGTGTCACGCAGGTTCGACGGGCCAAGGATCGGCAGGACCAGGTACGGGCCGGCCGGTACGCCATAGAAACCCAGGGTCTGACCGAAGTCTTCGCTCTGTTTCTTCAGGCCCATCAGGGTCGCCGGGTCCCACAGCCCGGCAATGCCCAGGGTGGTGTTGACGATCAGGCGGCCGGTGGTTTCCATCGAACGCTTGCCTTTGAACTGCAGCAGGCTGTTCAGCAGGTTCGGCACATCGCCCAGGTTGCTGAAGAAGTTGCTGACGCCCGTGCGCACGAAGCTCGGTGTCACGTATTTGTAGCCGTTGACCACCGGCAGGAACACCCACTCATCGAAGCGATAGTTGAAGTGGTAAACCCGGCGGTTCCAGGATTCGAGCGGATCGTAGACATTCAGCGCGTTGAGGGACGAACGCTCGAACTCCTGAGCATCCAGACCCGGGTTGAATTTCAGCGACTTCAACGGCTCGGTGAACCCGTCCGGGTTGTCGATCCGCTGGACCGGGGCTGCCTGGGAAACGATCGGCGCGTCGGCCGCGTGGACGGCGCCAGCGCAGAGGAGGGCGGCGATAAGCAATAGACGTTTAGCCACGGAAAAACTCCAGCATGGCGTCGCTGTTGACGCGATAGTTCATGTTGCCGCAGTGACCGCCGTAAGGGTAAACGGTCAAGCGATCGCCAAAAGTCTTGCGCAGGAAACCGAGGTCGCCCGGGCCGAGGATCACGTCATCGGCGTTGTGCATCACGGCGATCTTCTTGCTGCTCGCCAGATAATCCTTCAGCGCGTACAGGCTGACCTGATCAACCAGTTGCAGCAGGCTGCCGCCGTCGGTACGGGCACGCCACATCGGGATGACCTGCTCGGTCACGTAGCAATCGAAATCACACTGCAGCGCGCGCTTGAGGAACGGCGTCAGGCTGGTGCCTTCGCTGATCGGGGTCTTCGGCGGGGTAATCAGACCGCGACGGTTGATCAGGTCGGAGGTGAAGGCGATGTCGGCTGCAGAGAACCGGAACGAGGTGCCGATCAGCATGGCCATCTGTTCATTGGACAGGTGCTGCTTGGACTGCTGGAAGTCATACAGCAGCGCATCGTTCAGGTCGATGTAGCCTTTTTCGCGGAAGTAGCGGGTCAGCTTCTGCAGCACCAGTTCATAGAACGTCGTGCTGTTGGTGATGCCTTTAACGTCGGTCTGCACCATCTTGTCGAGGTTGGTGATCGAGGTGTACAGGTTCACCGGCGGGTTGATCAGCAGCACTTTCTTGAAGTTGAAGCTGCGACGGGTTTCGTCGAGTTTGCTGACGAACGCCGCATCCAGTGCGCCGAGGCTGTAACCGGTCAGGTAATACTCGGTGACCTGCAGTTTGGACTGCTGGGCGCGAACGGCCTGCATGACGCGGTACAAGTCTTCGGCGTCTTCCTTGGTCACGCCAGGAGTGGCGAAACGTGAGGCGGCGCTCATGAAGTCGTAGCTGGTCGGCGACGAAAGCTGCACGACGTTGTAACCGGCGCCGTAGTAAAGCTTCTTCAGGTATTCATTAAGGGTGCTGTTATAAGGCGCGCCGGTGCCGGCGATCAGGAAGATCAACGGCGCAGGGTGGTCTTGTTTGGCGAGGCGGTAACGCAGTTTTTTCACGGCCCAGAAGTTGTCCGGCAGTGTGAACTCACGCTCCGGACGCATGGTGAGGCTGTAATCGTCCTGATCGATGTCGGCGTCTTCAGGCACCTTGGCACGCAAATCCGGTGGGGTCGTGGCGATGGTCGCTTCGAACGGATTGGTCAAGGGGAAGCCATAGCTGGACGGATCGATATCGACCGCCATCACGGACGCACTCAAAAACAGGCCGCCTGATAAGGCGGCGAGGCGCAGAAAACGAAGCATGACTGAATCCCTTGGGAATGATGTGCTGTTGAAATACGCAGGCTATGACACGGGTGTAGTGCCAAAGTGCCGTGACGGCAAGTGACTCTCGCATGACCCTCCGCGACGATACAGGTTATGGCACTTCTGGCCTGTCTGCTCGTGCTTTTTATTGCCCGTATGGTTTTGCCCCGGCCGCTCCGGCTATGCTGCGCGCCGTTGGTCATTTTCTGGAGTGTGTCGTGTCCCGTCGTCTGCCGTTGGTGGTGCTGTTTTTCGTTCTGGCGCTGTGGCTCGCCGTCAGTTACGGCTTGCGTTACGGCCTGATGGAAGACGTGCAATGGGTAGGAATCTGCGCGGACGAGGCGTCGAAATGGCAGTGCCAGTTGCGCTCGAACCTGGGCCTGTGGATTCATTTCGGCGTGTTCGGATGGGGCGCGCTGATCACATCGCTGATCGCGTTCTTTATTCCGCGTCAGGTTGGTCGAGCGCTTGCAGTGGTCGGCTTGCTGCTGGGGATATTGGCGCTGGTGCTGTACACGGCCAGTCTGGCGGTGTTCGCGGTGGTGATTGCCGGGTTGCGCCTGGTGCGTCATCAACGGGCCTGACTTCACAACGGGCCCGGCTTCAAACGCCAAACGCCGGACAGCATAAAGGGGAGCCGAGGCTCCCCTTTAAATCGTTGCACGTGCTCTTTCTTATTGTTGTAGGGCGGTCTGTTGTTGTTATTGGCAACCGGTCCCTCTACAGCGTCTTTCGGTGATCCCCATACGGGATACAAGAGCAAACGTATTTTTTTGAGCGCTGACCTGCTTTGATTCCTCTTCTGCGAGAGGTGATCCAACCCGTTCTGGCCGCTACCTGAGGGTAGTTTTATTATTCTCGGTCGGGCTGCGAGGCCTAAGCCTCGGTAAAGCGTTTCTACTCCAAAAAAATCTGTTGGCTGCGTCTCTGTGCCGTTGTTCTTGTTATGTCAGAGCCGATTCATCTTATTTTTATTGGGTTTTCACATTTTGTTCTTGTTATGCAGGAGATATAGCAGGGTGCGTGCCAACTTTTGTAAACCCTTGCGAATCAATGGTTTGCGAAATCCGATCGTTTGGCATCCCTGCCGTGTAACGGAATTCTGTTTCCGTGTTACCCGCCTGCGGGCTTTTCAGTCCTTCGGCGGTAACACAATGTATCCGTCGCCCTGCACACTCGGTTACACAGCGTCGGCCATCGCCTGCGCATTGCTCGTTGCGTTCACCCGAGCGCTGATCTGCACGCTGCGCCACAGTGCCAGCGCCATCAACACACTCACTACCGCCCACGCCCACGCCTGGGGATTGCTCAAGCCCTCGCGAAACAGTTGCGGCACGATGCCCGCGCCGACGATGAACATCAGCAGGCCGATCTCCCGACGTGGTGCCGCCACCGGGCGGATCAGGTAGACCAGGGCGGGCACCCACAGCGTCGCGGTCGCGAAACTGCGGTATCGCGGATCAAACACCATCGCCAGCATCATCACCGCCGCCGCGAACCCGCTGGCGTACAACCACCATCCGCCACGAGCGTCCAGCCAGGCAAACGCACGCTCGCGCCACCCTGCGCGGGCCGACAACGCCAGCGCCGCATGGGCGAGCACCAGCAGATTCAGCGTCACCAGCGCCGCGGCCCACAGGTATTCGCCGGCAAAGCGGCTGGTCACCCGGGCCAGTTCACCCCAGGTGCCGATGCAGCACCCGGCGAACGCCGCCAGCAACGGAAGCATCAGCGCGCTGCGTGCATGACTGACCCGACCCGCCCACGCCAGGGCCAGCAAGGCAATCGCGCCACTGACCGTCAACCAGAATGGCCACAACGGCAGGTTCGATACCGGTCCGGCCAGCACGCCTTTGTCCTGGCGATCTGCATCGAACAGTCCCCAGTAACCGCCCACTGCGCCTTCGGACTGGCGCTTCCACGGCTGGTCGAACGCCTCGATCAGGTTGTAGCGCCAGCCGTGTTGCTCGGCCATCGCGACGAAACTGCGAATGAATTTGGCCTCGTTGACCCGGCTGGGCAGCGCGGTTTCACGCTGGCGGCCTTCGCTGGGCCAGCCGGTTTCGCCGATGAGAATGTCCTTGGGTGCGAATTGCTTGCCGAACGTTTCACGGATCTGCGCGACGTGGGCCAGGGCCTCGTCGATGCCGGTGGGATCATCCTCCCAGTACGGCAGCAGATGGATCGTCAGGAAATCCACGGCAGGCGCGACTTCCGGGTATTGCAGCCAGTATTCCCAGACATCTGCATAGGTGACCGGCTGCTTGACCTGCGCTTTCACCTGACGAATCAGCGTGGCCAGTTGAGCGCCGGTGACTTCCTTGCGCAACAGGCTCTCGTTACCGACGATCACCGCCGTCACCACATCCGGGTGGGTGTTCGCTGCCGTCACCAGCGCCTTGATTTCCTTGGCCGTGTCGACCGGATTGCCGTTGACCCAAGCGCCGAGCATCAGCTTGAGGCCGTACTTGCGGGCGATGTCGGGCAGCGCCTCCATGCCGGTCATTGAATAGGTGCGTACGCAGTCGAAGCGCGTCGCGAGGAGCGCCAGGTCAGCGTCCATCCGCGCGGGGCGCAGGGTGAAGGGCTGGTCGAACGGGGACTGGTCCTTGTCGAACGGCGTGTAGGACGCGCATTGCAGTTTGTGGGTCGGCGTGGCGGCGTCAGGCAGAATCACCGGCTTGCCCAGCCAGTACCAGTAGCCGCACAGGCCAAGCAGCGCAATCACACAGGAGAACAGATAAAGGAGGACGACAGGCGAGCGGGACGGTGCGGACATGATGGGGCCGAAGTGAGGCGAAGGGCGGCATATTAGCAAGATGACGCGGCTACACACCTCATCCTGTCAGCGCTTTTGTAAACCATGCAATTTCCGGACGACCCGCTAGCCTCTTTACGACCTGTCTGTCGTTGATGGCGCGGTGATGTCGTTTACCGGGTGGCTGGGTGTCGCTGGCAGGAAAGGCACAAGGTGTGTGGGGGTCGATGATCAATCGTCCACGCAGCGATTGCGTCTGCGCAGGCACGTGGTGGAAGCGTGAAACGCGTGGCGTGCCCCGAACCAGGGCGCGAGTGCGACGTTATAAGAACGTTAACGATACCCGACCGCTGTCGGGTTCTGGACTACCGGGGAAGTGAAAATGACGATGCGAAAAATCCTGGGTGTCGGTGCCGCGCTGGCACTGGCCATCAGTTCCACGCTGGCCCATGCCGACGCCAAACCCGAGCTGAGCATCGGTTACGTCGATGGCTGGTCCGACAGTGTTGCAACCACCAACGTGGCTGCCGAGGTGATCAAGCAGAAACTGGGTTATCCGGTGAAGCTGCAGGCCGTTGCGGCGGGGATCATGTGGCAGGGCGTCGCGACCGGCAAACTGGACATGATGTTGTCTGCCTGGCTGCCCGTGACCCACGGCGAGTACTGGACCAAGAACAAGGACAAGGTCACCGACTACGGGCCTAACTTCAAGGACGCGAAAATCGGCCTGATCGTGCCTGAGTACGTGAAAGCCAACTCGGTGGCGGACCTCAAGACCGACGAATCCTTCAAGAAGAAAATCGTCGGCATCGACGCCGGTTCAGGCGTGATGATCAAGACTGATCAAGCGATCAAGGATTATGGCCTCGACGGTTACAAGCTGCAGGCCAGTTCCGGCGCCG
The DNA here is from genome assembly GCF_029960075.1 of Pseudomonas sp. PS02290. NCBI lineage: Bacteria > Pseudomonadati > Pseudomonadota > Gammaproteobacteria > Pseudomonadales > Pseudomonadaceae > Pseudomonas > Pseudomonas sp. PS02290. The sequence continues at coordinate 2,767 of NZ_JASCOY010000109.1, read as the reverse complement.
GCATGATTGCCGAGCTGACCCGTGCCGAAAACAAGAAAGAATCTATCGCGGTGACCGGCTGGGTGCCGCACTGGATGTTCGCGAAGTGGAAACTGAAGTTCCTGGAAGACCCAAAGGGTGTTTACGGTGCGGCTGAAACCGTTGACAACATCGGCAGCCTGGATCTGGCGAAGAAGGCCCCGGACGTGGCGGATTTCCTGAAGAAATTCCAGTGGACCAGCAAGGATGAAATCGGCGAAGTCATGCTCGCCATCCAGGACGGCGCCAAGCCCGAAGCGGCGGCGAAGGACTGGGTCGCCAAGCACCCGGATCGCGTCAAGGAGTGGACCGGTAAGTAATCGGTCACAAAGATTTAACGTCTTACCGAACCGCCTGGCGAGCCATCGCCAGGCGGTTTTTTATTGCCGCAACCTTAAGTTGCGATCTGCCTCGGGCGAATGAGGCAATTCTTCGAACATCAACTAATGTCGTTCTAATACTAAGGTCGTCTGGAGTGCATCGCAGAGCGGACTAAAGTGCAAACCGTGACATCCATCTGTGCTGCGAGGACAAAAACAATGAACGACAGCATTTACCTCTCGATTCAGAACAGCCCGCGCTTCAAGGAGCTGGTCTCGAAAAGGGAACGATTCGCCTGGATTCTCTCGGCAATCATGCTTGGGCTCTATGCCGCATTCATCCTTCTGATTGCGTATGGACCTCAGATTCTCGGCGCTAAACTCAGCGCCACATCAACCATCACCTGGGGTATGCCGATCGGCGTCGGGCTGATTGTGTCCGCGTTCGTTCTGACCGCCATCTATGTTCGCCGCGCAAACGGCGAATTCGATGACCTGAACAACGCCATTCTGAAGGAGGCGCAGCAATGATCCGGCGCCTGCTTGCGGCCTTTGGCCTTGCCGCTTTCGCGCCGACACTCTGGGCAGCCGAAGCGCTGACCGGTGCGGTGCAGAAGCAACCGTTGAACGTGTCGGCGATCATCATGTTTGTGGTCTTCGTCGGGTTCACCCTCTACATCACTTACTGGGCGTCGAAAAAGAACAAGACAGCGTCGGACTATTACTCGGCAGGCGGCAAGATCACCGGTTTCCAGAACGGTCTGGCCATTGCCGGTGACTACATGTCGGCGGCGTCATTCCTGGGGATTTCCGCGCTGGTCTACACCTCCGGCTACGACGGTCTGATCTACTCCATTGGCTTCCTCGTCGGCTGGCCGATCATCCTGTTCCTGATCGCCGAACGCCTGCGTAACCTGGGCAAGTACACCTTCGCTGACGTGGCGTCCTACCGCCTGAAGCAGAAGGAAATCCGTACCTTGTCCGCCTGCGGTTCGCTGGTGGTTGTGGCGTTCTACCTGATCGCGCAGATGGTCGGCGCCGGCAAGCTGATCCAGCTGCTGTTCGGTCTGGACTACGCGGTGGCGGTGGTGCTCGTCGGTATCCTGATGTGCCTGTACGTACTATTCGGCGGCATGCTGGCGACCACGTGGGTACAGATCATCAAGGCGGTGATGCTGCTCTCCGGTGCGTCGTTCATGGCGTTGATGGTGATGAAGCACGTCAACTTCGACTTCAACGTGCTGTTCTCCGAAGCCGTGAAGGTTCACCCGAAAGGTGAGGCGATCATGAGCCCGGGCGGTCTGGTGAAAGATCCGATCTCGGCGTTTTCGCTGGGTCTGGCGCTGATGTTCGGCACCGCGGGCCTGCCACACATTCTGATGCGCTTCTTCACCGTGAGTGATGCGAAGGAAGCCCGTAAGTCGGTGCTCTACGCGACCGGTTTCATCGGCTACTTCTATATCCTGACCTTCATCATCGGCTTTGGCGCGATCCTCTTGGTCAGCACCAATCCGGCGTTCAAGGACGCGGCGGGCGCGTTGCTCGGCGGTAATAACATGGCAGCGGTTCACCTGGCCGATGCGGTCGGTGGCAGTCTGTTCCTGGGCTTTATCTCGGCGGTGGCGTTCGCGACCATCCTGGCGGTGGTGGCAGGTTTGACATTGGCCGGTGCATCGGCGGTGTCCCACGACTTGTATGCCAGTGTGATCAAGGCGGGCAAGGCCAACGAGAAAGACGAGATCCGTGTGTCGAAGTACACCACGGTGGCGTTGGCGGTCGTGGCGATTCTGTTGGGTATCGCGTTCGAGAGTCAGAACATCGCGTTCATGGTGGGCCTGGCGTTCTCGATTGCGGCGAGCTGTAACTTCCCGGTGTTGTTGCTTTCGATGTACTGGAAAAATCTGACGACGCGTGGCGCGATGATCGGCGGCTGGATGGGGTTGATCAGTGCGGTGGTGTTGATGATTCTGGGCCCAACGATTTGGGTGCAGATTCTGCATCATGAGAAGGCGATTTTCCCGTACGAGTATCCGGCGTTGTTTTCGATTGCGATTGCGTTTGTCGGGATCTGGTTTTTCTCGATTACGGATAAGTCGAAGGCGGCGGAGGGTGAGCGTGCGTTGTTCTTCCCGCAGTTTGTGCGTTCGCAGACGGGCCTGGGGGCCAGTGGTGCGGTGTCGCATTGATTTGAGGTAGTGCTTTGCGAAAACGCCCCGGTCTTCGGGGCGTTTTTGTTTTATAAGCGCTTAAGATCAAGATCAAGATCAAGATCAAGATCAAGGGCGTCTGCCTGGGGGCAGACGTTTCGCCTTCGGCGAGTTACTTGATAAAGCCCCAAGTAACCAAGGGCTTGTGCTCCTGGTTGGGCCCTTCCTTCGTCAGGGTTCCTTCACTCCGGTCTCGCTCCGTGGGCCCGCGCCGAACGGACA
>NZ_JASCOY010000108.1:0-14958 GCF_029960075.1 Pseudomonas sp. PS02290 | reverse complement strand
CCCCGAAACACCCCCAACAATTCCGGGTGTCCCGCCCGCCGCCTCCCCGCCAAACGCCGGCCCCACAATTTGGTGTTCCAGCCAGTAGCAACGGGTGCACGCGGTCTTTAGTGGGACCGGCTTTAGCCGGGAAGAGGCCTGTGTGAACACCATCATGTGTGAACACCATCAATTGTGCGGTGCGGCTGCTGGCCCTTTCCCGGCTGAAGCCGGTCCTACACTCAAAAACGCGCTCCTACGATTGGCATACGCTGGGCCAGTGTTTGACAACGCCGCTTGACGTTAACGTAAAGCCCAACTTACGTTACGCCCATGCCTTCCGTATCGAGCACTGCCATGACCGCTACCACCTACAGCATCTCCGACCTCGCCCGCGAGCTGGACATTACCACCCGCACCATCCGTTTCTACGAAGAACAAGGCATGCTCAGCCCCGAACGCCGCGGGCAGGAGCGTATTTACTCCCCCCGTGACAAGGTCACCCTCAAACTCATCCTTCGCGGCAAACGCATCGGTTTTTCCCTGGCCGAGTGCCGCGACCTCATCGGTCTGTACGACCCCACTGGGGGCAATCACAAACAGTTGAGCACCATGCTCGAGAAAATCGCCGAGCGTCGCGCTCAACTGGATCAGCAGCTCCTGGATATTCAGCAAATGCAGCTGGAGCTGGACACCGCTGAAGAACGCTGCAAAGCCGCGCTGGAAATGTCCAGCTGATTCAACCAGATAACCCAATCACCTCAAGTCAAACCTCTCAGGAACGATGCCGATATGTCTCTCCCTCAGCGTGTGCGTCTGGTCGAAGTCGGCCCTCGGGATGGTCTGCAGAACGAATCCCGCCCCGTCAGCGTCAGCGACAAACTGCAGCTGGTGCATGACTTGGCCGACGCCGGTGTCAGCTATATCGAAGCGGGCAGTTTCGTTTCGCCGAAATGGGTGCCGCAGATGGCCGGCTCCGCCGAACTGTTCGCCGGCATCCAGCGCAGGGACGGCGTGACCTACGCCGCACTGACGCCTAACTTGCGGGGGTTCGAAGACGCCCTCGCTGCTGGCGTGAAAGAAGTGGCCGTATTCGCCGCCGCATCGGAATCGTTCTCCCAGCGCAACATCAACTGCTCGATCAGCGAAAGCCTGGACCGCTTCCTGCCGATTATGGAAGCCGCGCGGCTGCACGGCATCAGCGTTCGCGGCTACGTGTCCTGCGTGCTCGGTTGCCCCTATGAAGGGGACATTGCGCCGAAGCAAGTGGCGGCAGTCGCCAACGAGCTGTACGCCATGGGCTGCTACGAGGTGTCCCTTGGCGACACCATCGGCACCGGCACGCCGGGGGCCACCCGCACGCTGTTCAACGTGGTCGCCGGGCAGATCCCCCGCGGCAAACTGGCCGGGCACTTCCACGACACCTATGGTCAGGCGCTGACCAACATCTACGCCAGCCTGCTGGAGGGCATTCAGGTGTTCGACAGTTCCGTGGCCGGCCTCGGCGGCTGCCCTTACGCCAAAGGCGCAACCGGCAACGTGGCCAGCGAGGACGTGGTTTACCTGCTGAACGGCCTGGGCATCGAGACCGGTATCGATCTGCACACACTCATCGCAGCAGGCCAGCGCATCAGCGACACCCTCGGACGGGCAAACGGCTCGCGGGTGGCAAGAGCACGTCTGTCGGCCTGATGTGCGACAAGTTGTCACACAGTGTTACCCTGCCCGCCATCGCGTTCAGGGAAACGGGTAACACGGAAACACCTGGCGACAGATTCAGCAGTGAATCGAGGCCGGTGAAGTCCGCAAAATCCCGGAAACCGGGACCTTCCGAAAGTTGGCATGGCTTCTGCTATGTCTTACGTACAACAAAAATAACAAATGCAATAACCCAATAAAAACAAGACGTATCGGCTCTGACATAACAAGAACAACACGGACAGAGACGCAGCTAACTGATTTTTTTGGAGTGGATCGCTCTACTTGAGGCCCTGGCCTCACGACCGTACTGAGAACAATAAAACTGCGTTCAGGCAGCTACCAGTCGAGTCGGATCGAAAGATCGAAGCGGATCAGCGCTCAAAAAAATACGTTTGCTCTTGGCCCCGTTTGGGGGTCGCTCAGAAAAGCAAAAAAGGCGGGGCGCCAAAAACAACAACAGCCCACCTAACAATAAAAACGAGCATGCAATCGAACTTGAAGGGGAGCCCAGGCTCCCCTTCGTGCTATCCGGCATTTGTAAACCTCTCCCCCTTCCGTTATTCCCCGGGCCAATGCCTCGTTCCCGTTGACATCAGCATGACCGCAGGCTTACGTTAACGTAAAGGTGCACATCATCTTCCCCCCCTGACAGCCCTCCAATAACAACACGGGATGCAGTTCATGAATTACCCCACGCTCAACTTCGGCCTCGGCGAAACCCTCGACATGCTGCGCGACCAGGTGCGCGCCTTCGTCGCTGCCGAGCTCGCCCCGCGCGCTGCACAGATCGACAAAGACAACCTCTTCCCCGCCGACATGTGGCGCAAATTCGGCGACATGGGTCTGCTGGGCATCACCGTCGATGAGCAATACGGCGGCGCGGGCCTCGGCTATCTGGCCCATGTCATCGCCATGGAAGAAATTAGCCGAGGCTCCGCCTCCGCGGCGTTGTCCTACGGCGCCCACTCCAATCTCTGCGTCAACCAGATCAATCGCAACGGCACGCCCGAACAGAAAGCCCGCTACCTGCCCAAACTGATCAGCGGCGAGCACGTCGGCGCTTTGGCGATGAGCGAACCCAACGCCGGTTCCGACGTGGTCTCAATGAAGCTGCGCGCCGACCGACGGGGCGACCGCTTCGTCCTCAACGGCAGCAAGACCTGGATCACCAACGGCCCTGACGCCAACACCTACGTGATCTACGCGAAGACTGACCTGGAAAAAGCTGCCCACGGCATCAGCGCGTTCATCGTCGAGCGCGACTGGCACGGCTTCTCGCGGGGCAATAAGTTCGACAAGCTCGGCATGCGCGGCTCCAACACCTGCGAACTGTTCTTCGATGACGTCGAGGTGCCGGAAGAAAACCTGCTCGGTGCGCTGAACGGTGGTGTGAAGGTGCTGATGAGCGGCCTGGATTACGAGCGTGTCGTGCTCTCCGGCGGACCGGTCGGGATCATGCAAGCCTGCATGGACGTGGTGCTGCCCTACATTCACGACCGCAAACAGTTCGGCCAGAGCATCGGCGAGTTCCAGCTGATCCAGGGCAAGGTCGCCGACATGTACACCCAGCTCAACGCCAGCCGCGCCTACCTGTACGCCGTGGCCCAGGCCTGCGAGCGCGGCGAGACCACGCGCAAGGACGCGGCCGGGGTGATCCTCTACGCCGCCGAACGGGCGACACAGTTTGCCCTCGACACCATCCAGATTCTCGGCGGCAACGGCTACATCAACGAATTCCCGGCCGGACGACTGCTGCGCGACGCCAAACTCTACGAGATCGGCGCCGGCACCAGCGAGATCCGCCGCATGCTGATCGGGCGTGAGCTGTTCAACGAAACCCGCTGACCGCGCCGGAGGCCCCATGACCACTCTGCACACCCAGATCAACCCGCGTTCGCCGGAATTCGCTGCCAACAGCGACGCCATGCGCACGCAGCTCGATGCGTTGCACAGCCTGCTCGACCACGTCCAGCGCGGCGGCGGTGCCAAGGCGCAGGAACGCCATACCTCCCGGGGCAAATTGCTGCCGCGGGAGCGGATCAATCGCCTGCTCGACCTCGGTTCGCCCTTCCTCGAACTCAGCCAGCTCGCCGCCCATGACGTGTACGGCGAAGACGTCTCGGCTGCAGGGCTGATCGCCGGCATTGGCCGGGTCGAAGGCGTCGAATGCATGATCATCGCCAACGACGCGACGGTGAAAGGCGGCACGTATTACCCGCTGACGGTGAAAAAACACCTGCGCGCCCAGACCATCGCCCAGCAGAACCGCCTGCCGTGCATCTACCTGGTGGACTCCGGCGGCGCCAACCTGCCCCGCCAGGACGAGGTGTTCCCGGACCGCGAGCACTTCGGCAGGATCTTTTTCAACCAGGCCAACATGAGCGCCGAGGGCATCGCCCAGATCGCGGTGGTCATGGGCTCCTGCACTGCAGGCGGCGCCTATGTGCCGGCCATGGCCGACGAAACCATCATGGTCCGCGAGCAGGCGACGATCTTTCTCGCCGGGCCGCCGCTGGTAAAAGCCGCCACGGGTGAAGTGGTCAGCGCTGAAGAGCTCGGCGGCGCCGACGTGCACTGCAAGGTTTCGGGGGTGGCCGATCACTACGCCGACAGCGACGACCATGCGCTGGCCCTGGCACGACGCTGCGTGGCCAACCTGAACTGGCGCAAGCTCGGCCAGTTGCAGACCCGCCCACCCCAGGCGCCGCTGTATGCCGATGACGAGCTGTACGGCGTGATCCCGGCAGACGCCAAGCAGCCGTTCGACGTGCGCGAAGTCATCGCGCGGCTGGTGGACGGTTCGGTGTTCGATGAATTCAAGGCGCTGTTCGGGACCACGCTGGTCTGCGGCTTCGCCCACCTGCACGGTTACCCGATCGCCATCCTCGCCAACAACGGCATCCTCTTCGCCGAAGCCGCGCAGAAAGGCGCGCACTTCATCGAACTGGCCTGCCAGCGCGGCATTCCGCTGTTGTTTCTGCAGAACATCACCGGCTTCATGGTTGGCCAGAAGTACGAGGCCGGCGGCATCGCCAAGCACGGCGCCAAGCTGGTCACCGCCGTCGCCTGCGCGAAAGTGCCGAAGTTCACGGTGATCATCGGCGGCAGCTTTGGCGCGGGGAACTACGGCATGTGCGGCCGCGCCTATGACCCGCGCTTCCTGTGGATGTGGCCCAACGCGCGGATCGGCGTGATGGGCGGGGAGCAGGCCGCCGGCGTGCTGGTGCAGGTCAAGCGCGAGCAGGCCGAACGCAGCGGCCAGACCTTCAGCGTCGCGGAGGAAGCCGCGTTGCGCCAGCCGATCCTCGATCAGTACGAGCATCAGGGGCACCCCTGGTATTCCAGCGCCCGGCTGTGGGACGACGGTGTCATCGACCCCGCGCAGACCCGCGACATTCTCGGCCTGGCCATCAGCGCCTCGCTCAACGCCGCCATCGAACCGACCCGCTTCGGCGTGTTCCGGATGTGACCCGAGAGAATCGCCCCATGAATGATTTTGCCACCCTCGACATCGCCCTCGACCCACGAGGGTTCGCCACGCTCTGGCTCAACCGGCCGGAGAAAAACAACGCCTTCAACGCGCAGATGATTCGCGAGCTGATCATCGCCCTCGACCAGTTGCAGCGGGACGACAGCTTGCGTTTTCTGCTGTTGCGCGGACGCGGCCGACATTTCAGCGCCGGTGCAGACCTCGCCTGGATGCAGGAGTCGGCCAACCTCGATTACAACACCAACCTGGGCGACGCCCGGGAGCTGGGCGAGTTGATGTACAACCTCGCCAAGTTCAAAGCGCCGACTTTGGCGCTGGTGCAAGGCGCAGCTTATGGCGGCGCGCTGGGCCTGATCAGTTGCTGCGACATGGCCATCGGCGCCGAAGACGCACAGTTTTGTCTCTCGGAAGTGAAGATCGGCCTCGCCCCGGCGGTGATCAGCCCGTTCGTGGTGCAAGCGATTGGCGAACGCCACGCGCGACGCTATGCCCTGACCGCCGAACGCTTCGACGGCACCCGGGCGCGGGAAATCGGCCTGCTGGCCGAGTGTTACCCCGCCGCCGAGCTTGAGCAGCACCTGGAACACTGGATCGCCAACCTGCTGCTCAACAGCCCCCAGGCCATGCGCGTCAGCAAAGACCTGCTGCGCGAAGTCGCCGACGGTGAGTTGACCCCTGCCCTGCGCCGCTATTGCGAGAACGCCATTGCGCGCATTCGCGTCAGCGCCGAAGGCCAGGAGGGTCTGCGCGCGTTTCTGCAAAAGCGCGAACCGGCCTGGCGCGGCGAACCCGGCACGCTGTCTCAAACACCACAAGCCCTGCGTGCCCCACAAGGAGAGTCGCACTGATGAGCGCCCCCCACACACAACCGCTGAATTCGGTGCTGATCGCCAACCGGGGCGAAATCGCCTGCCGGGTCATGCGCACGGCCAAGGCCATGGGCCTGACCACCGTCGCCGTGCACAGCGCCACGGACAGCAACGCTCGGCACGTACGCGAGGCCGACGTCGCGGTGAACCTCGGCGGCAGCAAGGCCAGCGAGAGTTACCTGCAAATCGACAAGCTGATTGCGGCCGCCAAAGCCAGTGGCGCCCAGGCCATCCACCCGGGTTATGGGTTTCTCTCGGAAAACGCAGGCTTTGCCCGCGCGGTCGAGCAGGCCGGCCTGATTTTCCTCGGTCCGCCCGCCTCGGCCATTGACGCCATGGGCAGCAAATCGGCGGCCAAGTCGCTGATGGAAACCGCTGGCGTGCCGCTGGTGCCCGGCTATCACGGCGACGCCCAGGACGCCGCGACCTTCCGCGAAGCGTCCGCCCGCATCGGCTACCCGGTACTGCTCAAGGCCACGGCTGGCGGTGGCGGTAAGGGCATGAAATTGGTCGAGCGCGACGAGGACCTGGCCGAAGCGCTGGCGTCCGCGCAACGTGAGGCACAGTCGTCGTTTGGCGATTCGCGCATGCTCGTCGAAAAGTACGTGCTCAAGCCGCGCCACGTGGAAATTCAGGTGTTTGCCGACCAGCACGGCCACTGCCTGTACCTCAACGAGCGCGACTGCTCGATTCAGCGCCGTCACCAGAAAGTCGTCGAAGAAGCCCCCGCACCGGGCCTGACACCGCAGATGCGTCAGGCCATGGGCGAAGCGGCTGTGCGCGCGGCGCAGGCGATCGGCTATGTCGGCGCGGGCACGGTGGAGTTTCTGCTGGATGCCCGTGGGGATTTCTTCTTCATGGAAATGAACACGCGCCTGCAGGTCGAGCACCCGGTGACCGAGGCGATCACCGGGCTGGACCTGGTGGCCTGGCAGATTCGCGTGGCCCAGGGCGAGCCGCTGCCGATCACCCAGGCCGAGGTTCCCCTCAACGGCCACGCGATTGAAGTGCGACTGTATGCCGAAGACCCGGCCAACGACTTTCTCCCTGCGACCGGAACGCTGTCGCTGTATCGCGAATCGTCGCCAGGGCCGGGACGTCGCGTGGACAGCGGTGTGGCGGAAGGTGACGAGGTTTCGCCGTTCTACGACCCGATGCTCGGCAAACTGATTGCCTGGGGGGAGACCCGCGAACAAGCGCGTCTGCGGCTGCTGGCGATGTTGGACGGATTCGCCATCGGCGGCCTGCGCACCAATCTTGCGTTTCTGCGCCGGATCATTGCGCACCCGGCCTTCGCCGAAGGGGAACTGGACACCGGGTTTATCCCTCGCTATCAGGACGATCTGCTGCCAGCGGCTGAGGGTTTGACGGAGGCGTTCTGGCAACTGGCGGCGCGGGCATACCTGAGCACCGCGCCAGTGGCGGTCAGAACCGACGACGCCCATTCACCCTGGTCAACCATCAACGGCCTGCGCCTCGGCGGTCCTGGCGAAATGACGTTGCACCTGGCGTGTGGCGCCGAAACCCGGAGCATCGTGCTGCGTGGTGACTCGCAGCAAGGCGTTCGGCTGAACGGCGAGCGCCTGTTGATCGAGCGGGACGTCGTGCGTCACCAGACGATTGCAATTCGTCGGGCCGACACGCTTTACCTGCAATGGCAGGGCGACGTACACGCCATTCAACAGGTTGACCCGATTGCCGAAGTGGATTCCAGCCACGGGCACCAGGGCGGCCTCACCGCGCCCATGAATGGCAGCATCGTTCGGGTGTTGGTCAGCGTGGGCGAACAGGTGCAGGTCGGTACACCGCTGGTGGTCCTGGAAGCGATGAAAATGGAACACAGCATCCGCGCGAACACGGCGGGGACGGTTGCAGCGCTGTATTGCGCTGAAGGCGAGATGGTCAATGAAGGGACAGTGCTGGTGGAGTTGGCCGCTGAATAAATGTCAAAACCCCGGTGGGATCGGGCGTGAACGCGAATGTAGGACCGGCTTTAGCCAGGAAGACGTCAGGTGGCGCACCGCAAAATCGATGGCGTTCACAATGGCCCCTTCCCGGCTAAAGCCGGTCCTACAACAATTCGTGTGTCCAATGAGATTGTGTGCGAACGCAAATGTAGGACCGGCTTCAGCCGGGAAAGCGGCAGTCGGCACACCGCAACATTGAGGGTGCGCACACTGGCCTCTTCCCGGCTGAAGCCGGTCCTACTAAAACAATGCGTCAGTGAAATCGGGTGTGAAATCGAATTGTGGGACCGGCTTTAGCCGGGAAAGCACCAGTGGTCACACCGCAAAATTCAGGGTGTTATCGCTGGCCCCTTCCCGGCTGAAGCCGGTCCCACGAGACTACCGCGTGCATCCAGTTGAATTGGGAGAAGTCCAACAATTCATCGCGTTCAGCCTGTGAGATGGGAGGAGGCCTGAACGACCTCCTCTCATTTTTCACGCCGCTACTTCATACAACTTCAGCACTTCCACCTCGCCACTGACCAGGCTCTGGCGCATCCGCGCCGCCTGCAATGCCGCTGCTTTCATCGCGCTTTCCTTGACGTGACCATAACCGCGAATGCGTTCCGGAAGCCGTGCCAGACTCAGCGCGGTATGGCGGTTGCTCGCACTGAGGTGGCCAAGGATCAGCTCGATGTCGCCAACATAGGCATCAATCAACTCACGCTCCTGCCGACGCTCGACGCTGCGGCCGAACGGATCGAGCACTGTGCCGCGCAGGAATTTGAACCGTGCCAGGACGTCGAAGGCCTTCAACATCCACGGCCCGAAACTGCGTTTGCGCGGGGTGCCGTTGTTCGGGTCGCGCTTGGCCAGCCAGGACGGCGCCAGGTGAAACTCGATGCGGTAATCGCCTTCGAACTGCGCTTCAAGCTGACGGGTGAAGTCGCCATTGCTGTACAGCCGCGCCACTTCGTACTCGTCCTTGTAGGCCAGGAGCTTGAAGTAGTTGAACGCCACCGCCTCGGTCAACGCAGGCGGCTGGCCCGGGAACAGCCGTGCTTCGGCATCCCGCACCCGATTCACCAGCGTCAGGTAACGCTCGCTCAACGCGCCGTTCTGATAGGCGATCAAACCATGGACGTTGCGTGTGACGCGCTCCTCAAGGGTCAGGTGTTCGGGGTCCGGCGCTGGCTGGGTCTGCGGATTGGCGGCTGCTTGCACTGCCGGCAGGTCAAACGCCGCACGACGCCCCCACAGGAACGCTTGCTGGTTCAGATTGACCGCCACGCCGTTAAGCTCAATGGCTTTTTCGATGGCCGCAGAGGTTAACGGAATCAGTCCCAGCTGGAAGGCATAACCCAGCATAAAGAGGTTGCTGGCAATGCTGTCGCCCATCAATTTAGTCGCCAGATCCGTCGCCTGCACAAAGTGCGTTTTCTCGGCGCCGACGGCTTCGCGGATGGTCTGCATCATCGCTTCAGCCGGGAACTCGGCGTCGGGATTGCGAGTGAATTCAGCGGTCGGCGTCTGCTGACTGTTGATCACCGCATGGGTTTTCGCGCTGTTGAGCTTGGCGATCGCATCGGGCCCCGACGCCACCAGCAGGTCGCAACCCAGCAGCAGATGCGCCTCACCGGCGGCGATGCGCACGGCGAACAGGTCTTCCTGCCGCGCGGCGATACGGATGTGGCTGACCACCGGGCCGAACTTCTGAGCCAGACCGGCCTGGTCTAGCACGCTGCAGCCCTTGCCTTCCAGATTGACCGCATAACCCAGCATCGCACCGACGGTGGTCACGCCCGTGCCACCCACACCCGGCAGCAGAATGTTGTACGGCTCAGCAAGGCTTGGCAGCGTCGGCTGCGGCAGTTCAGCGAACGCCTGGGCCTGCTTGGGCAACTGTGGCTTGCGCAGCTTGCCGCCATGCACCGTGACGAAGCTCGGGCAGAAGCCTTCGACGCAGCTGAAGTCCTTGTTGCACGCGCTCTGGTCGATTTCACGCTTGCGCCCTTCCGGGGTTTCCTTCGGCAGCACCGACAGACAGCCCGACTTGACGCCACAATCGCCGCAGCCCTCGCACACGGCCGGGTTGATGATGGCGCGCTTGTCCAGATCCACCATCGTGCCGCGTTTGCGGCGACGGCGTTTTTCAGTGGCGCAGGTCTGGTCGTAGATGATCACCGACACGCCTTTGAACTCACGCAGTTCGCGCTGAACGGCGTCAAGGTCGCTACGGTGGTGGAAGGTGGTGATCGGCGCGAACTGCTCGCGGCTTGGGTATTTCTCCGGTTCATCCGACACCAGCGCAATGCGCTGCACGCCTTCGTTGAACACCTGGCGGCTCAGTTGATCCACCCGCAGCACTCCATCGATGGGCTGGCCGCCGGTCATGGCAACGGCGTCATTGTAGAGAATCTTGTAGGTGATGTTGACCTTTGAGGCGACCGCCGCTCGCAGCGCCAGGTGCCCGGAGTGAAAATAGGTGCCGTCACCCAGGTTCTGGAACACGTGGGGGGTTTCGGTGAACGGCGCCTGGCCGATCCAGGTCACGCCCTCGCCGCCCATCTGGGTGAACGTCTCGGTTTCCCGGTCCATCCAGATGGTCATGTAATGGCAGCCGATTCCGGCCAGGGCGCGACTGCCCTCCGGCACACGGGTCGAGGTGTTGTGGGGGCAGCCTGAGCAGAAATGCGGGGTGCGCTGGGTGTTGAACAGCGGCGCGGCAAGGGCTTTTTCCTTGTCGGCCAGAAATTGCAGGCGCGCCTCAATTTTCGGGCTGCTGTAGATCGGCGCAAGGCGCTTGGCGATGACCCGGGCGATCATTGCCGGGGTCAGTTCAGCCAGGTTCGGCAGCAGCGAACGGCCCTCTTCATCGAATTCACCGACCACGCGCGGACGCTGATCCACCGGCCAGTTGTACAGCTGGCCGGTGAGCTGATCCTCAATCACGCTGCGCTTTTCCTCGACCACCAGGATTTCGTCCAGCCCTTCCGCAAAGCCGTGCACCGACACCGGCTCCAGTGGCCAGCTCATGCCGACCTTGAGCACGCGAATGCCCACCGACGCGCACAGGTCCTCGTCGATACCCAGTTCTTCCAGGGCCTGACGCACATCGAGGTAAGACTTGCCGGTGGTGATAATGCCCAGACGCGGCTGCGGCGAATCAATCACCACCTTGTTGAGGTTATTGGCCCGGGCGAAGGCGCGGGCGGCGTAGATTTTGTAGGTGTTGAGGCGCGCTTCCTGAGCGAGGGGCGGGTCGGGCCAGCGAATGTGCAGGCCGCCTTCGGGAATCTGGAAGTCTTCGGGGATCTGCGTCTGGATGCGCAGCGGATCGACTTCGACCACGGCCGAGGAATCGACGTTTTCGGCGATGGTCTTCATGGCCACCCAGCACCCGCTGTAGCGCGAAAGCTCCCAGCCGATGATGCCGTAATCGAGGATTTCCTGGACGTTGCTGGGGTTCAGCACCGGAATCATCGAAGCGATGAAGGCGTGTTCGCTCTGGTGCGCGATGGTCGAGGATTTGCAGCCATGGTCGTCGCCGGCGAGGATCAGCACGCCGCCCTTTTCGGCAACGCCCGCCGAGTTGCCGTGCTTGAACACGTCGCCGCAGCGGTCAACGCCCGGGCCCTTGCCGTACCAGAGGGCGAAGACGCCGTCGTATTTGCCGTGGGGGAACAGATTGACTTGCTGACTGCCCCAGACCGCCGTCGCGGCGAGCTCTTCGTTGACGCCGGGCTGGAAATGAATGGCGTTCTGCTGGAGATATTCCTTGGCGTCCCACAGGCTCTTGTCGAGGTTGCCCAACGGCGAGCCGCGATAGCCCGAGATGAACCCGGCGGTGTTGAGCCCGCGGGCTTCGTCGCGCTGCTTCTGCAGCATCGGCAGGCGGGTCAGCGCCTGGGTTCCGGTCAGGTACAGATTGCCGTTTGCGAGTCGGTACTTATCGTCCAGACGAATATCAGCCAGGGACATTCAGGCACTCCTTTATTTTTATTAGTGCGTTTTGAATGCGGCGCCAGCGGCATTTTACGGCCTTGCCAGCGCCTCGCCGCCAGGACGGTTCAGCCCAACGGTCACAGACAAAATACTGCCTGCCCGACGCAGGCTTTTTCTTCCTAAATCGGCGCGAATCTGCTCATATCGTGCATGCCCGTTCCCGTTCAAGAATAAAAAAGGGTCAATTCATGCAGGTCAAGCTCAGCCCCATCGATCGCAAGATCCTCCGTCTGTTGCAGCACGACGCCAACCTCTCCGCCGCCGAGATCGCCGAGCGCGTCGAACTCTCTCAATCGCCCTGCTGGCGACGCATCAATCGCCTGGAAGAAGAAGGCATCATCGAGCGCAAGGTGGCCCTGCTCAACCCGGCCAAGCTCGGGTTGACCATGACGGTGTTCGTCGACGTCAAGCTGTCCGGGCACGGGCGCAAGTACCTGACGGAGTTCGAGGAGGCGATCACCGGATTTCGCGAAGTGCTGGAGTGCTACACCATGGCTGGGGACATGGATTTCCTGCTCAAAGTCGTCGTGCAGGACATCGCCAGCTACGAGCGTTTTCTGCGCGACCACCTGCTGCAAAGCCCCCATGTGCATGAGGCGCATTCGAACATCGCGATGAGTGTGGTGAAGCGCACGACAGAATTGCCGATTGACTGAGATGCCAAGTGACTGAGATGCCAAGTGACTGAGGCGCAGGCAAAGATCGCCCACGCAGAAAAACTCTTTTCACCGGCGGGCGAAAAAAGCATTGACTCTCAAATGGGAATGATTATTATTGAGCGCAACCGGTCGCGAGACTGGTTGGTAACCCAGAAGCCTTAGGTCGGCTTCCGGATTATCTCCTCATCAGGCTAATCACGGTTTTTGACCCGGCTTATGGCCGGGTCTTTTTTTTATGCCCTTTTCGGGTCTGGGTTCGGTCGGGTGTTGCGTCTTCAGGCTAATGAAGAGGGTTCGACAGTGATCTGCCTTTTCGATGGCGCGCATCATAGCAAATGGATCGAGCGATGGGCCGTTGCAGCTGTCAAAAACTGACACATTCAGTAAAAACCTCCACATTCACGACGTTGTTTTCCGCGACCGCCGCTATTCAAACAGTGAGCAAGACGCCATGACTCAGCTCCTCGACTCGTTGATGACTGCCTCCCCCGTGTCGCCCTCCCCGGGCGCGAGCGCCGAAACTGATCTTTACCGACGCCGCCTTCAGCGGCTGCCGCGCAGGGTGCTGCAGGTTTTCCTGCTGAGCCGTCTCGACGCCCTTTCCTACACTGATATCGCCCGCCTGCTTGACGTGGACGCTCGCACCGTCGAACGCTGCATGACGGTTGCGCTTGAGCACTGCGTCAGCGAGCCCGCCGAACATGACCCGTCCCGTGCGATTCTGCTTCAGGCCCTGGGCTGGTACGTGCACCTGCAAAGCCCCCAGGCCACGGCGAGTCAGCGCATCGAGTTTCGTCACTGGCTCGACGCCGATCCCCGGCACCTGGCGGCGTTTCAGAACAGCGAGCAGTTCTGGCGCACGTTGCATCCACCCGCCGCGGTCCTCGGCGCCAGTGGCTGGCATCGGCACAAACCGCGCGTTTATTTCGGCTGGTTGCTGGTGACGATGTTGCTGTGCGGCCTGCTGGTCACTGCCGAAGCCTATAGCTGAAGCCGACCCTGACTCTTTGGCGAACTATTCTGTCGCCGTCCTCCTGGCGGTTGCGTGTAAAGTAATTGTCATAACAGCCCAGCGAGGCAATCAGGTCTGGCCTGCTTGCCTCCCCGACGGCTTCGTAATGGCAGATCATGCAATCAGGACGCTCCCGTGACTCAAACCGCCCTTTCCATCTCCGCCGATTTTGACAGCGGCAACATTGTCGTGCTTGACGCCAGTCATCCCAAAGCCGTGCAACTGGCGATCCGTCCCGATACCCGCAGCGCGCATTTCCAGTGGTTCCACTTCAAGGTTGACGGCCTGCAGATCGGCGAGCCCCACGGCTTCAGCCTGACCAACGCCGGCGAGTCGAGCTACAACCGCGCCTGGACCGGCTACAACGCAGTGGCCTCCTACGATCAGAAAACCTGGTTCCGCGTGCCGAGCCGGTTCGACGGCAAGGCGCTGAACTTCGAGCTGACGCCCAGCGAATCCCAGGTGTGGTTCGCCTACTTCGAACCCTACAGCCGCGAGCGCCACGACTGGCTGGTGGATCAGGCGCTGAATAAGGCCGGCACCCAGTTGCTCGCCACCGGCAAGAGCGTCGAAGGCCGTGATATTCCGCTGCTGCGCAAGGGCGACGGCGCGGCGGGC
This sequence comes from Pseudomonas sp. PS02290, assembly GCF_029960075.1. NCBI lineage: Bacteria > Pseudomonadati > Pseudomonadota > Gammaproteobacteria > Pseudomonadales > Pseudomonadaceae > Pseudomonas > Pseudomonas sp. PS02290. The sequence continues at coordinate 679 of NZ_JASCOY010000108.1, read as the reverse complement.
AAGCGCAACATCTGGATCATCGCGCAACAGCACCCCGGCGAGCACATGGCCGAGTGGTTCATGGAAGGCATCTTCGAGCGGCTTCAGGAAAACGACCCTGAGTTGCAGGCCTTGCTGGCCTCGGCGAACCTGTACCTGGTGCCGCACATGAACCCGGACGGTTCGTTCCACGGGCATCTGCGCACCAACGCCCAAGGCAAGGACCTGAACCGCGCATGGCAGGACACGACCCCCGAGCTCAGCCCGGAAGTGTTCTTCGTCAAAGAGCAGATGGAAAAATACGGCGTGGACATGTTCCTCGACGTCCACGGCGATGAGGAAATTCCCTACGTCTTCACCGCCGCCTGCGAAGGCAATCCAGGGTACACCGCCCAGCAAGCGCAACTGGAAGCCGACTTCCGCACGCGGTTGAGCGGCTTGACCCGGGACTTCCAGAGCCAATACGGCTATCCGAAATCGGCGCCGGGCCAGGCCAACATGAACCTGGCGTGCAACAGCGTCGGCGAGCGCTACAAATGCCTGTCGCTGACGCTGGAAATGCCGTTCAAGGACAACGACGACGCCCCCGATGTCGTCACCGGCTGGTCAGGCCAACGCTCGAAACAGCTGGCCCGCGATGTGCTGACGACCCTGGGGCAGATGGTGTCCGTGTTGCGCTGAACCGCCGCCTGATGTCGAC
>NZ_JASCOY010000107.1:0-15171 GCF_029960075.1 Pseudomonas sp. PS02290 | reverse complement strand
GCCTATGCCGCTGCCAAGGCCGCACTGATCAGTTTTACCCGGTCGTGGGCACTGGAACTGGCCACGACCGGTATCACCGTCAATGCTGTAGCCCCCGGGCCGACCGAAACAGCTTTGTTCCGCGCGAACAACCCGCCTGGCAGCGAGGGCGAGGCCCGCTACCTTTCGGGCGTTCCGATGGGCCGCTTTGGCCAGCCGCAAGAGATCGCAGCGGCCATCACCTTCCTGCTGTCCGAGAGCAGTGGTTTCATGACTGGCCAGACATTGTTCGTCGATGGCGGTGCTTCAATCGGCAAGGCTGCGTTCTAGACGGGCTTGCTTTGTACCCTCCGCGCTGAGATAACCCTTCCGCTACGAGCGAAGCCTATGCTTCGCTCGCTTTTTGCCATGCCTTTTTTAACCGTTTCAAGTGGAGCAACGATGGATCGATTGGCTGCAATGGAAACCTTCGTCGGTGTGCTCGAAGCAGGGTCGTTTTCTGCTGCCGCGCGGCGTCTCAACCTCGGCCAGCCCGCCGTGTCGAAAACCATTGCCCAACTGGAAGAGCGCCTTGGCGTTCGCCTGCTACTGCGCTCCACTCGCGGACTCACGCCGACTGAGGCAGGCACGGCCTACTACGACCGCGCCAAACGTGCCATTGAGGAAGCCCACGAAGCCGACCTCGCCGCGCGTGGTGCAGGCAGTGGGCTGCACGGTACCTTGCGGGTCTGCGCGGCGGTGACCTTCGCGCGTTTGCATGTGCTGCCGCACCTAGGGGCTTTTCTCGAAGCACACTCCGAACTGAACATCGATATCGTTCTGGACGACCGCACCGTCAATCTCGTCGAGGAAGGCATCGATGTCGCCCTGCGCATGGGAGCTTTGGCGGACTCCAACCTGATCGCACGCAAGATCGGGGAGTGTCAGCGGCTGGTGTTGGCCACGCCTGCTTACGTGCAGAGCCATGGCGAGCCCGCAGTGCCGACTGACCTGGCACAGCACCAAGCGGTAATTTACGCCTTGGCAGGCGGCGGTGAGCATTGGGCCTTCAAGCAAGGCAGTACAGTGCAGTCGGTGACAGTGAGCGGGCGGGTGCGGGTCAGTGCCGCTGAGGGTGTGCGCGCGGCAGTACTCGGGCATCTGGGTGTGGCGTTGACGTCCCAGTGGATGTTCGCGGATGAACTCGCCAAGGGCGACGTGGTGCCGCTGCTGGAAGACTGGCAACTGCCGCCGCTGGATCTCTGGGCGGTATTTCCTACAGGGCGCTTGGCGAGCGCCAAGGCGCGGGCGTTTGTCGATTTTGTCGAAGGATTGATGAGCCGGCGATAAGCAAGGCCGCCCGAAGGCGGCCTTGAAAGGGGGCAATCAACCGCGCAATGCAGGCAGCAACTCTGTGGGTTCAGGCCGCAGCGTGTAGTCGGGATTGACCTCCGCGTACAGAATGATGCCGTCCTGGCCGATGACAAAACGACCTGGCATCGGCAGCGTCCAGCTCTGGTCACCGTTGATGACCGGCAGGTTGTTGCCCAAGCTCAGATAGAGCTCAGCCAGATAGTCTGGCAGTTTGAAACGCAGGCCGAATGCCGCCGCCACTTCGTTACCACTGTCACTCAGGATGGAGAACCCCAGGCCATTCTGGCGCTGCGACTTGCGGCTGTTGGCCTGGCTCTGTGGCGAGATCGCAACCAGGCTCGCACCTCGCTCTTTGAAGACCGGCAGTGTTTCTTCCAAGGCTTGCAACTCCATATTGCAGTAAGGGCACCACACCCCGCGATAGAAGCTGATCACCAGTGGGCCGCGTGACAGCAGCTCGGCCGACGAAACCAGGTTACCCTCCGCGTCAGGAAGGCTGAACACCGGCGCCAAGTCGCCGGCCTTCAACGCGCGCTCGGCTTGACCGCTGGCGATCAGCTCAGCCGTCGCGCGGTGCATCACCGCATGTACGGGAGCTGGGGCATTGTAGGGAGGCTTGCCGGCAACGAAATCGGCCTTGAAGGCATCCAGTTTGGCTTGAAGGGTCATGAGTATTTCCTCGGTGGTTGATATGGCGAGACTCATGATCGCGGTGTCGAAATCCCACCAGTAGAGAGCTGAGCAGCATAGGAAATATGCCCAGCAGGAATTCCCCTCACTCGACGCGTGCAACCTTGGCTGTTTATTCCGTTCAGGAATGAATCATATCGCTGCGAGCGGTCTGCTCCGCTCTAACCGTTCCACGCAAGCTGGCCTCCATCGTAGCCACTTGGCACGAAGCGTTGCGTTACTGACCACGCAATGCCCAAGTCCATTGTCGATTGAGGAGCTGCCCCTTGTTGATCGTTCATGCGTTTGCCACCCCCAACAGCGTCAAAGTCCCTATCGCCCTCGAAGAGCTGGGGCTCGACTATAAGTTACTGCCGGTGAACATTCGCCAGGGAGAGCAAAAACACGAGCAGTTCATCGCCCTGAACGCCAATGCCAAAGTGCCGGTGCTGATCGATCCACTGGGTAATAACGGCCAGCCCACGGTGCTGACCGAGTCGGCCGCCATCCTTGTCTACCTAGCGGAGCGATATGGTCGGCTGCTGCCTACCGGGGGCGTGACGCGCCCAGAGTCTTCGAGCAACTGTTCTTCCATGCCAGTGCGCTGAGCCCGGCCTTTGGGCAGTCTGGCTATTTCCAGAAATTGGCGAGCGAGCCCAATCCGGCGGCGATTGCTCGATTCCATGGCGAAGCCAAACGCACACTCACCGTGCTGGATTGTTGGATCAATTCGAAGCTGGTGAGCCGGGTGATCGGCAGCGAATACGGCAGGAAAAAAGCAGCGCCAGTCGCCGACGCACTTCATACCTGGATGATCGCCCAAAGACAGCTTGTGCCTGAGGGTTCGGCCATCGCCAAGGCGCTGGATTACAGCCTCAAACGCTGGATAGCGCTGACGCGCTATCTCGATGACGGTGCTGTGCCCATCGATAATAACTGGTGCGAGAATCAAATCCGGCCGTGGGCTCTTGGTCGCTCGAACTGCTGTTCGCGGGCTCGTTACGCAGCGGTAAACGTGCGGCGGCGATCATGAGTTTGATCCCGTCGGCGCGGCTCAACGGGCATGATCCGTTGCTTACTTGAAGGATGTTCTTACACGCCTGCCGACGCAGCCTAGTGAAATCGATCAGTTGCTGCCGCATAAGTGGCAGCCGATTTGATCACACAAGAAGTGGTGTCAGATGCAAACGGTGTATTCGCTTGACGCTATGCAGAAACCGCAAGAACGATCAAATACTTCGTCCATTCGTTTGATAACGTTGCTCTGACCTCAAGGAGCATCGTAATGCTGAATATCGAGAGAGCCCTGTGGTACATCGAGCTGGAGCTGGGATCCGACCTAGATGCCTGACTCAGGTTACGTGCTTGCCGACGCCCCCGAGTTCGAACAATACAGTTCTGATTTTGAACCGGCCCAAGGCAAGGGTTACGTGGATGTGTGGATACCGATTGTAAGAGTCAAGGCATCATGACTGAGGGTTTCGACGCCTGCTACCTAGGAAATTGAATGGGTGACGTCGCCAAACGGTTACTCGAAGGTGTGTTAACCATACGCTTACAATAAGGATAGTTTGCAGGCGACTTTTAAAACATGGATTCGGACATCATCACATGTGTTAGAGAGCTGCGTCGCTGCGTACACAATTCGTACGAAGGCGTTTCTTTCTATGATCGGATTTCAGCGTTTAAGGGAGAAGTACGAGCGTCATAGACGGACTCTTTTCAAATACTAATCCGCGGAAGCATGAGCGGCAATGCGGTGCGCATCATCTGACACATCCACAATGCCGCTAAATTGTCGGCTCAAGCCATGATGATGGACATCACGCTGCCGGCTTCAGAATGACCTTCGTCCAACCCTCATCCCGCGCATCAAAATGCTTATACGCATCAGGCCCGTCAGCCAGTTTCAGGCTGTGGGAAATGATCTGCGAAGGCTTTGCGCGGTCGTGGTGAATCAGCTCCGTGAGCCGACGATTATAGGCCTTCACATTGGCTTGCCCGGTGCGAATCTGCTGCCCCTTGAACCAGAACGCACCGAAGTCGAAGGCCATCTTCCCTTCTTTGGCGAGTTCAGTCTGTGCACCTGGATCCTGAGGCACGAACACCCCGACAACGCCAATACCACCAGTGGCCTTGGTCGAAGCCACCAAGTTATTCATTGTCAGATGATTGGCTTCATGACCGTGTTTGTCACAGCATTGATATCCAACACATTCGCAGCCCCGATCAGTACCTTTGCCGTGGGTCAGGTTGAGAATCTGGTCGACCGCTTCCTTTTCCAGCGAGTTGATCGGCGTGGCACCCATCTGCGCCGCCAGCTTCAATCGATCCGGATGATTGTCGACTACGAACACCTGCGAAGCGCCTTTGATCATCGCGGCATGTGCAGCCATGAGTCCCACGGGCCCCGCACCGTAAATGGCAATGCTTTCGCCCGGCATCAGGCCGGCCAGTTCCGTTGCATGCCAACCGGTAGGAAAAATGTCCGACAGCATCACGTAGTCGTTTTCTTTCTCCTGCGCATCTTCTGGCAGGATCAGACAGTTGAAGTCGGCATAGGGCACCCGGAGCAGCTCAGCCTGGCCGCCCTGATAAGGGCCCATGTCGGCAAAACCATAAGCAGCACCGGCAGTGCCGGGATTGGCCGTGAGGCAAAAACCGGTCAATCCTTTTTCGCAGTTCTCGCAGAATCCACAGCCGATGTTAAAAGGCAGGCAGACGCGATCACCCACCTTGACGCGATCGACTCCGACACCGACCTCAACGACTTCTCCGAGATTCTCGTGACCAAAGACTCGACCGGTTTCCATGGAGGTGCGGCCCTCGTACATATGCAGGTCGGAGCCGCAGATATTGGTGGTGGTAATGCGCACTACTGCGTCGGTAGGCTTTTCGATCTTGGCGTCGGGGACGTTTTGCACGCTGACGTCGCGTGGCCCGTTGTACACGATGGCTTTCATTGTGTTCTCCCGTTCAAACTGAATTGGATTCGTCTGCTACGAGATATTCGACTGGTTTGTACCTCCCTTCGATCAAAGATCCGTTGACTACCGGACCGACGGCGATCCGGGCCACCGGCGATCACAAGCACTGAATCTAAAGCGCCACGTTAAGTCAGAGCCTTTCATTTATACGATATTTAAAATGTGCAATGGACCCACCCAAGGCCCATCCGACTCTCTGGGCCAGCGCGAGGATACGATGTCCGCTTTGGGACGATAGCTGCCACTGATATAACCGCAGAGCGGCTAAGGTCCAGGCGCCAACGAAGCATACAGGCACTATTTTTCAATCACGTCTCCAGCCGCTCCTAGATAGCACGCCAGCCCCCCCACTAGATTCACTCCCCCCAGTGCTCTACATTGCACCATCACCAAACACCCGCCGAGCCCTCGAAAAATGCCTGCCTCCCGCCCAACCCTCCACCCCCAAGTCCTTCGCGCTGGCGACGCCGTGGCGCTGGTGTCCCCAGCCGGCCCGGTCGCCGAAGCCCGGGTGGAAGCAGCCGTGCGGGAACTGACCTCCTGGGGCTTACGCCCCCGCGTTTACCCCCACGCACTGGACAACATCGGCTTCCTCGCAGGCACCGACGCCGATCGCATTTCCGACCTAAACGACGCCCTGGCCGACCCTGAAATCCGCGCTGTCCTTTGTAATAGGGGCGGCTACGGCGTTCAACGCACCCTCGGCCAACTCGACTACGATGCCGTCCTCCGCGACCCCAAGCTGGTCGTCGGCTTCTCTGACATCACCGCCTTGCACGCCGCTCTCTGGACCCACACAGGTCTCTCCACGGTCCACGGCCCGGTGGCCGCGCAGCTGGAGAAGGGCGGCATCTTCGCCAGCACGCTCAAGCAGGCATTGATGAGCGCCGAGCCTTCCGTCATTCATGCCGATCCATCAGAATCCACTTTCACCGTGCGTACGTCGGGGACGGTGGAGGGCGTCTTGCTTGGCGGTAACTTGAGCATGCTGAGCACCTGCATCGGCACACCCTTCATGCCCGATCTGGAAGGCGCGATCTTGCTGCTTGAAGACGTCGGCGAGCTGGCGTATCGGGTGGATCGCAATATCACTCACCTGCTCAATTGCGGGATTCTGCAACGACTCGGCGGTATCGCGTTGGGTCAGTTCAGCGAGCCGGGTCATGGCAATAACCCGATCCGGCCGCCCGATGTCTTGATCGAGCGTCTGGGCAATCTGGGCATTCCGGTGCTTGGCGGTCTGTCCATCGGCCATGGCGACCGCAATCTGGCGGTGGCGTTGGGCAGTCATGCGGTGCTGGATACCGAGGCGGGCACGCTGACGGTGGCCCCGGCCACGCGCTAGTACGACGATCACCGTTCTGTAAGCGACCTCGCTCTAGCTATTTGCCATCATTCTGACGTCAAGACCTTGTTTTGCCCCGTGGGCATTGCGAATCTTCACGAATATTGATTGGCCATGCGCGGATGGCCTTGCCATGTGCGCCCTCAAGCTGTGGAGCGGAAACTGATGATGTCGGCCGTGAAGACGCGTTTCGCTAATCTGGGGATGGCCAAGAAGCTGGGCATCGGGTTCGTGCTGGTGCTGCTGTTGACGGCGCTGGTCGCGGCCATCGGGGCCTGGTCGCTGCGCTCGATCAGTGCGCATTTCGACAGTCTGAAGGCGATGACCGCGCTCAACAGCGATGTGAATCGTGTGCGGCTGCTGGAGCAGGATTACGCCTTGCACGGCGACCCGAAGGTGGTCGATCAGGTTCACGCCGGGCTCGATGGTTTGAATGCCCAGGCGGAGCAGCTCAAGGCCGGCGCGCCGATCAACGAGCAGGTGATGGGCCAGGTGCAGCAGGCGCTGGCGGCCTATCGTGCGTCGTTTGACGAGTTCGTTAGCATCAGTCAGAGCAAGGACCTGGCGCTGGAAATGGCCAGTTGGTCGGTGTCTAGCGTCGCCAATAATCTCGATGTGTTGCAGGCGGGGCTGGCCGATGATGGCGCCTACACGCTGAAGGATTCCCAGGGCCAGCAGGGCGCGGAGTTCATCGAGCAGGCCGGTCAGGTCAGCCAGGTGTCCAAACTGATGATGCAGGCCATGGACGAGGCTCGGGTGCGCCTCGACAAGAGCCGCAAGACGGGCTCGGGCGAGGAGGTCAAGACCGGTAAGATCGAGCAGGCGGTTCAGGCGCAGGAACTGGCCGAGCAGCTCAAGGGCGTGATCAAGGACGCCGGTTACCTCACGGTGCTGACCGAGGTCGGCGGGCACATCAGCAATTTCAGCGACAAGCTCAACGAATACACCGGGCTGCTGGAGTCGGAAGCGAAGGTCTCGCAACAACTGGCGAGCAACGCCAAAATCGTCGTTCAGCAGGTCAATCAGGCCTATGACGCCGAAGGCCAGTCGATGCAGAGTGAGTTGCAGGCCAACTCGATGATGATCATCGGTTCTTCCGTGCTGGCGCTGGTGGTCGGGCTGATCGCGGCGCTGGTGATTACGCGCCTGATCGTCGCGCCGCTGCGCAGCGTGATTGCCACGGCTCAGCGGATTGCGGCCGGCGACCTGAGCCGCACCGTGAATGTCACCCGCAAGGACGAAATCGGCCAGCTGATGCAGGCGATGCAGCAGATGGGCGCGGGCTTGAGCACTATCGTCAGCGGGTTGCAGGCGGGCATTGAACAGTTGGCGACGTCCGCCCATTCCCTGTCGGCCGTCACCGAGCAGACCAATCTGGAAGTCAGCAGCCAGAAGGAAGAAACCGAGCAGGTGGCGACGGCGATGAACCAGATGACCGCCACCGTCCACGACGTTGCACGCAACGCGGAAGAAGCCGCGCTCGCGGCACAGACCGCCGACGACAAGGTCGATTCGGGCCAGGCCGTGGTGCGCCAGAGCATGCAGCGGATCGAACAGTTGGCCTCGTCGGCCAGCTCCGCCAGCAATTCCATCGAGAACCTCAGCGCGGAAATCCAGAACATCGGCACCGTGCTCGGCGTGATCAAAAGCGTCGCCGAGCAGACCAATCTGCTGGCACTGAACGCCGCCATCGAAGCGGCGCGGGCGGGGGAGCAGGGCAGGGGCTTTGCGGTGGTGGCCGATGAGGTCCGCGCGCTGGCCAAGCGCACGCAACAGTCCACGGAAGAAATCGAGCGGCTGGTCAGCCGTCTGCAAAGCGGTGCCCAGGCGTCGGTGGTGCAAATCCGCAGCAGCGGCGAGCTGGTCAAACTGGCGGTGAGCGATGCGCTGCAGACCGAGAGCGCGCTGGGCAGCATTGCCGCGGCCGTGTCGATGATCCAGCAGATGAACCAGCAGATTGCCGCCGCAGCGGAAGAGCAGAGTTCGGTGGCGGAAGAGATCAACCGCAGTGTTACCAGCATCCGCGCCAGCGCTGATCAGTCCGCGCTGGCGATGCAGGGCAACGCGGCTTCCAGCATCGAACTGGCGTCGCTGGGGCTGGAGCTGAAAGGCATGGTCGGGCACTTCAAATTATGAGTCGGGCTTGCAAGCCATGCTCCGCTGCTCAGCCGGAGCATGATCCCGCGCTTTTGCAGTTCAGTCGTCGCTGAGGTCCACCCCCGAACCCGGTGTCTAACCTGCAACCTGTAGATGATCCCCATCGTCCAGACAGCCGCGCTGTGGCGCAGTAAACACAATTCCTGTGGGAGCGAGATACATCGGCGGAGTTGGTATGTTTGACGAGCGCGCGCTTGCCCGTGAATGCAATCTGCCTGCTGCCATTGATGTCGACTGACTCACCGCGAATCGCGGGCAAGCGCGCTCCTGCATAAGAGTGGCATGCCGCGAGCGCTCAATTGCGATAGTTGAGAATCACCAGCGTCAACACCCCCGCGACGATCCCCCAGAACGCCGAACCGATGGAGAACAGCGTCAGCCCCGACGCGGTGACCATGAAGGTGATCAGCGCGGCTTCGCGCTCTTTCGGCTCGTTCATGGCCACGGTCAGGCCGTTGATGATGGAACCGAACAGCGCCAGCGCGGCAATCGACAGCACCAGTTCTCTGGGAAACGCCGCGAACAGTGCCGCCAGCGTTGCACCGAACACCCCCGCGATGGCGTAGAAAATCCCGCACCAGATCGCCGCCGTGTAGCGCTTGTCGCGGTCTTCGTGGGCGTGGGGGCCGGTGCAGATGGCGGCGCTGATGGCCGCGAGGTTGATGCCGTGGGCGCCAAACGGCGCGGTGATCAGCGAGATGATCCCGGTGGCGGTGATCAGAGGCGAGGCGGGAACCTGATAACCGTCGGCGCGCAGCACCGCAACGCCCGGCATGTTCTGCGAGGTCATGGCGACGACGAACAGCGGAATGCCGATGCTGATGGTCGCAGCGATGGAGAACGACGGCGTGGTCCACACCGGCATCGCCACTTCCAGGGCGAAGCCGCTGAAGTTCAGCAGGCCGAGCATGCCCGACAGCGCGACGCCGACCAGCAAGGTGACCAGCACGGCGTAGCGCGGCGAATAGCGTTTGACGATCAGGTAGGTGAAAAACATGCCCAGCACCAGGCCGGTGCGGTGTTGCGCGGCGACGAAGATTTCGCTGCCGATCTTGAACAGAATCCCCGCCAGCAGGGCCGCTGCCAGTGATGTCGGCAGGCGCTTGATCAGCCGTTCGAAGCTGCCGGTGACGCCGCAAATGATCACCAGCGCCGCGCAAGTGATGAATGCGCCGATCGCTTCAGGGTAGGCGACGCCGCCCAGGCTGGTGATCAGCAACGCCGCGCCCGGCGTCGACCACGCCACGGTGATCGGCGAGCGATAGCGCAACGACAGGCCGATGCTGCACACCGCCATGCCCATGAACAGCGCCCAGATCCACGAGGAAATCTGCGCCGAGGTCAGCCCGGCGGCCTGACCGGCCTGAAACATCAGCACCAGCGAACTGGTGACGCCGGTCATCATGGCGATGAAGCCGGCGACGATGGCAGAGGGCGAGGAGTCGGTCAGCGGTCGCAATGGCGCGAGGGGCACGTCAGTCATGCGGGTCTATCCTTGGCGCAGCGGTTGAACAGAGCTGCCAGCCTATACGCAGTGTTCATGCCCCGTTGCAATACAGCCATCGGCGCAATGGTCGGCACAGTTTCGGCCGCGGTCTGCAAACGGCGGGTCAGCCGCGGGTCATCGTGTTGCCCAACGCCTGATTCACCGCCATCCAGCCATCCACCGCGTCTTGCCCGGCTTCAGCGAACACCCTTTGCAGCAGCTTGACCTGCTCGCGGCGCAACGACTCTTCAAATTTGCGTCCCTCGACGGTCAGCTCCAGCAGGCGCTTACGTTTGTCGTCCTCTGGCGCGACGCTGAGCACCAGCTCCATCTCAATCAACTGCCGCAGCGGCGTGTTCAGCGCCTGCTTGCTCACCCCGAGCTTGCCGAGCAATTCCTTCACGCTCAGGCCAGGGTAGCGAGCGATGAAAAACACGATGCGCTGGTGCACCCGACTCAGGCCACGACGGTCGAGCATTTCATCGGCCTTGGCGGTGAACGCCTGGTAGCCGAAGAAAAACGCTTCCATGGCAATTTGCTGGGTGGATGAATTTTTAAGGTCAAGCATATTGACGTATCCGTGCGCGGCATCGTAATTTCGGTCAACCAGTTTGACGTATTCCCCTTTCTTTCCGCCAGCGGTGATCCCATGCCATTTTCCGAACGCGTTACCCGTTTGAAGAGTTCACTGATTCGCGAAATCCTCGCCGCCGCCCAGCGCCCGGAGATGATGTCCTTCGCGGGCGGATTGCCGGCCGAAGCCATGTTGCCGAAGAGTGAATGGGCTGACATGCCGCGCAGCATCGGCCAGTACGGCATGAGCGAAGGCGAGCCGCAGTTGCGTGAGGCGTTGGCCGCTCAGGCGCGGGCGCTGGGCATCGATTGCGAAGCGAGTCAGGTGATGATCGTCAGCGGTTCCCAGCAAACGCTGGACCTGGCCGCCAAGCTGTACATCGACAAGGGCACCGAGATCCTGCTCGAGGCGCCGACCTATCTGGCGGCGCTGCAGATCTTCCAGCTGTTCGGCGCCGACTGCCTGACCGTGCCGCTGCTCGCCGAAGGCCCGGACCTTGCAGCGCTGCGTCAGCGCCTGGAGCAACACTCGCCGTCGTTCGCCTACCTGATTCCCACGTTCCAGAATCCGTCGGCGGTGCGTTACAGCGAAACCGCGCGGGATGCCGTGGCGGCGTTGCTCGACGAGTTTGGCGTCACCCTGATCGAAGACGAGCCGTATCGCGAGCTGACGTTTGACGGCGGCAGTGCCCGGCCCATCGTCAGCCGCCTGAAAAAAGCCAGCTGGATCTACACCGGCACCGTGTCGAAAACCCTGATGCCGGGGTTGCGCGTCGGCTACCTGATCGCCACGCCGGACCTGTTCCCGCATTTGCTCAAGCTCAAGCAATCGGCGGATCTGCACACCAATCGAGTCGGCCAGTGGCAGGCGTTGCAGTGGATCGGCAGCGAGCACTACGAGCAACATCTGCTGGAGTTGCGCAGCTTCTACCGCACCCGTCGCGATGCGTTCGAAGCCGCGCTGCAGCGGCATTTCGCCGATCTGGCGGAATGGAACAGTCCCCAGGGCGGCCTGTTTTTCTGGCTGACGCTCAAGCACAAAATCGACACCCGCACGTTACTCGACAGCGCCCTGGCGCAGAATGTCGCGTTTATGCCGGGCGAGCCGTTCTTTGCCGATCCGGACGCGAACCCGGGTTACCTGCGGCTCAATTTCAGTCACATCGACCCCGAGCGCCTGGACGAAGGCTTGAAACGGCTGGCCGCCGTCATTCGGCACACACAGCTTTCACAGGCGGCCTGATACATTACGCACACGCACGACCGGCACGACTGACGGCACACGATTGAGGGGAGAGGGCTGATGTACAAGGTTTACGGCGATTACAACTCGGGCAACTGCTACAAGATCAAGCTGATGCTCAACCTGCTCGGCGCGGAATACGAGTGGGTGCCGGTGGACATCCTCAAGGGCGAGACCGAAACCGAAGCGTTTCTGGCGAAGAACCCGAACGGCAAGATTCCGGTCCTTGAGCTCGAAGACGGTACCTGCCTGTGGGAGTCCAACGCGATTCTCAACTTCCTCGCCGAAGGCACGCCTTACCTGCTGACCGAGCCCCGCCTGCGCACGCAAATGCTGCAATGGCAGTTCTTCGAGCAGTACAGCCATGAGCCGACCCTGGCGGTGGCGCGCTTCATTCAGTTTTACCTGGGGATGCCAGAGGATCGGATGGAGGAATACCACTCTTTGCACCGGCGCGGTAACAAGGCGCTGAAAGTCATGGAGCAACAGCTGCTGCGCACGCCGTTTCTGGTGGGCGAAAACTTCTCCATCGCCGACATCGCGCTGTACGCCTACACCCACGTCGCCGATCAGGGCGGCTTCGACCTGACGCAGTTCCCGGCGATTCAAGCCTGGCTCGCGCGGGTCAAACAGCAACCGGGTTACGTCGGCATGCTGGACTGACTTCAGCGTTGTTCACTTATAAGGAGATGAGACATGCAGTACAGGATGATCGCAGTCGGGATGCTCATGGCGCTGGGCATCGGCTGCTCGGCCCAGGCTCAGGACTGCGACGCCAATCAGGCGTCGATGAACCAGTGCGCGAGCCAGGAATACAAAGCGCTGGACGCCGATTTGAACACCCAATACAACGCGCAGATCGGCTACCTGAAGACCCCGGCGCGCAAGAAAGCCCTGCAGGATGCGCAGAAGAAGTGGATCGCGTTTCGCGACGCCGATTGCCAGTATCAGGCCGGCAAGCGGGAGGACGGCGGGAGCATGTGGCCGCTGACTCAGGCGCAATGCCTGTCAGCGCAGACCAAAGTGCGGGTTGAGCAATTGAAGGCGTATACGGCGTGTCGCCAGGAAGGCTGCCCGAAGTAACTGCTCACTTTTTTAGGCTGCCTTTGTGGTTTTGACACCACGTTGGCCCGCCGATGACGCAACTCCTGTAGGAGCGAGCTTGCTCGCGAATATGGCGGTACATTCACTAAATCTTCAGCGATTGAAACGCCGCCTTCGTGAGCAAGCTCACTCCCACAGGTTTTGAGGAATGGCCGAGAGGATGAGTTGACCCCGGATCCCACAGGTTTTGCGGAATGGCTGAGAACTGACACAGGTTTTGCGGAATGGCTGAGAACTGAGCCGACCCCCGATCCCGTGGGAGCGAGCTTGCTCGCGAATTGGCCAGTCAACGCACTGAATTTCCATCGGCAGGCACGCCGCCTTCGCGAGCAAGCTCACTCCCACAGGTTTTGAGGAATGGCCGAGAGTATGAGTTGACCCCGGATCCCACAGGTTTTGCGGAATGGCTGAGAGGGTGAGCCGACCCCCGATCCCGTGGGAGTGGACTGCATCAAACCGCCGAGAATCGCTTCTCCAGGTAATCAACGATCACTTTCGATTCATACATCCACACCGTCTGGCCTTCTTCCTCGATCCGCAGGCACGGCACCTTGATCCGGCCGCCGCCGCTGAGCAGCGCCTGACGATCGGGCTCGTTGTTCTTCGCGTCACGAAGGGCCACAGGCACGTTCAAACGGCGCAGCGCCCGGCGGGTTTTCACGCAGAACGGGCAGGCGTGGAACTGATACAGCGTCAGCGCTTTCGCCGACGCATCGACGGCAGCCTGGGCTTCGGGAGAACGCTTCTTTTTGCTCGGCCGCGTCAGGAAATCGCCCGCGATTACGAGCTGGCCGAGACCGACTCTCACTGCTTTCATCAACACGCTAAAACCTCACTCGGCGGCACGAACCGCCAGACAGCCGCAGCCTGATGCTGCGGCCTTCAGGACGCCGGGATCACTTGATCAGGCTGAGAAACTCGGTGCGGGTCGCAGCGTTTTCGCGGAATTCACCCAGCATCACCGAAGTGATCATCGACGAATTCTGCTTCTCGACGCCGCGCATCATCATGCACATGTGCTTGGCTTCGATGACCACTGCCACACCCAGCGCGCCGGTGACCTGCTGGATGGCTTCGGCGATCTGGCGGCTGAGGTTTTCCTGGATCTGCAGGCGACGAGCGTACATGTCGACGATGCGCGCGACCTTCGACAGGCCCAGCACTTTGCCGCTCGGGATATAGGCGACGTGGGCCTTGCCGATGAAGGGCAGCAAATGGTGTTCGCAGAGCGAATACAACTCGATGTCCTTGACCACCACCATTTCGCTGTTGTCGGAGCTGAACAGCGCACCGTTGGTGACTTCTTCGAGGGTTTGCTCATAGCCGCGGCAAAGGTACTGCATGGCTTTGGCTGCGCGTTTCGGGGTGTCGCGCAGGCCTTCGCGGGAGACGTCTTCGCCGAGTTGACCGAGGATGGCGGTGTAGTTCTGTTCCAGAGTCACAGGGGTGTGTTCCGTGTGGGTTCAAAAAACGCAGGGTTGCGGGCCTGCAAAGGCGCACATAGTAGCGTAGCTGGACGCGCAGGGGTACGGCAGGCGGCCGAGACGCCTGCGGCATGGCGCCGCCGTGACTGTGTCAGCTGACCTTTACCCAACCTTTACCGAGGGGATATGTCGGAATGTGTCGGCTTGATGTCTGAAGTTACGGGTGACAGATGCCCGGATGAAGAGAGTGCTTATGATGTTTAGCCGAATCGCGAAAATCGCACTGGTGATTGCCCTGGCGTCGTCGGTTTCGGGGTGTTTTTTCGGACCGGGTTGGGGCCGCCACGGCGGTGGCTGGCATGAACACCGCTATTACGACGGTGGCCCATACGATGGCGGACGGGGCGGTTACGGCCCTGGACCTGGACCGGGTTACTACCGCCGCTGATTTTTGCTGATCATTTGACGCAGGAAGCACAGGCCGCGAAGGGAACCGATCCCTCGCGGCCTTTTTGTTGGGTTTCGTATCAGGCTCGATACCTGATCGGTACCAAACCACGACGCGGATTCGCAGGCTTGTGCTGTCAGAAGCAACAGGTGATGAATACCTGTGATCAAGCCCGCTTTAAGAGAGAAATCGAAATGTTGAGTCGTATAGCGAAAGTCGCGATGGTCATCGCGGTGATGTCGGCCATGTCCGGATGCTGGCCATTCTGGGGCCCGGGCGGGGGAGGCCACGGCGGTCACGGAGGCGGTGGTGGCGGCGGTCACTATGAAGGCGGTGGCCCGGGTGGCGGCGGGGGCGGTGGCGGCGGTCCTGGCCCGCGTTGATCGGATAAGCGCTTAATGAG
>NZ_JASCOY010000106.1:0-15246 GCF_029960075.1 Pseudomonas sp. PS02290 | reverse complement strand
AGTGCAGTCCGCTGCGCAGACCGTTGGTCCAGCGCTCGGTTTGGTTACCGCGTTCGTCGTATTCGTAGTGGTTGCCGGCGTAGTCGCGCAGCAGGTTGTCCACGAGTTTATGGCGGACCGGTTCGGGGTCGAGTGGGCGGCGTACGGGTGCGGCGCTGTCGTCGAGCAGGTTGCTCGCAGGGTCGAAGGCGAAGGTTTCCACGCCCAAGCGGCTGGTAGCGCTGAGCAGGCGGCTGACTGGGTCGTAGCGGTATGAGAGCGGGCCTCGACGGCTGTCATTGATGTCGGTGAGCTGGCCAGCAGCGTCGTAGGTGTAGGCGCGTTTGATGAGCGTGGTTTTGTCGTCGGGACGTCCTACTAGCTGTTCGTGTAGACGCCCCGCCGGGTCCCATTGTTGGGTTTGCAGCAGGTTATTGCCCTGGTGGCGGGCGACTTCGCGATGCAGATCATCGCGCTCGTAACTGAGCAGTTCGTGCTCGTCGAGCTTCAGACCGAGCAGATGGCCACTGCCGTAGGTCAGCCAGCTGACGCGATGGCCGTCCGGGCGGATGGTCGCGACGCGATTATTAAGGGCGTCGTACTCATGCTGCCAGACGGCAACCAGTGGTTTATCCAGGTTCGAGTAATGCTGGTGCTCGCGCAGCAGGTTGCCCGCTGGGTCGTGGAACCATTGCAGTTTGCTGATGGCGTTGGTCGCCATGATCAGATGGCCGTTGCCGTCGTAGGCGAAGGTTTCGCTTTGGGCTTGTTCGCCGAGGGTGGCGCGGCGTTCGGTGAGACGGCCCATGGGGTCGAAGGTCAGCGCAATCGTGCGCTGGCCGTTCACCGTCTGAGCAAGCCTTCCTGTTTCGGGATCGTATTGATAGCGAGTCGAGCGACCGTCGAAGCCGCTTTCTTCCAGCAGCCTGCCGACCGGATCGTAGTGAAAGTGCGCGCGGCGTTCATTTTCGTTTTCTAGCGCCACCAGTCGGCCAAGCTTGTCCCAGCGGTAACGCAAGGTTTGCTCGGCAGCGTCGACGCGTTCGGCGATAAATCCCGCAGCGGTGTAGCGCCATGTGGTGCAGCGTTCCAGGCCATCGGAGTGGGCGAGCAGCCTGCCTTCGGCGTCGCGGCTAAAACGTTCTTCGGTTTTATCGGGATGTTTGATCAGTACCAGTTGACCGGCTTTGTATTCGTACGCGGTGCTGTCGCCAGCAGGGTCGGTGAAGCGAACCATCTGGCCGCGATCGTCGTACTCCCAGCTACTCACCTTGCCCGAGCAGTCGGTGTACTTAACGAGCTGACCCGCGTCGTTGTAGGCCAACGCTTTTGTGTTGCCGTTGGCGTCCTTGATCGCTGTAGGAAGACCGAAAGAGTTGTAGGCGTATTCGGTCACGTTCTCTAGCGGATCAATCGCCTCAACGAGATTGCCGCGAAGGTCATAGTCCCGTTTCCACAGCCCACCCTCGCCATCGCTGATTTTGATCAGGTGGCTTTTGTCGTCGTAGGCGTAATTGATGACGCTGTGATCAGAGCGGGTGTGCTCGGTCAGGTTGCTCAGTTTGTCGTAGCGATAGCGGTCGGTACTGCCGTCGGTATGAACGTGGCGGATGATGTTCTTCGCGGCGTCACGGAAGAACCATTCCGAACGGCCATCGGCATGACAAATGCGATAGGTGTAACCGAGGCTGTCGTAGTAGTGCCGGGTTTCGTGACCGAGGGCATCAGTGACGTAGGTCAGGCGGATGTTTTCGTCCCACGCCAGCCGCGTGTCGAAACTGCCGTCGTCGGCCCATTCGCGAATAGCCTTTGCGTCGGGACCTGTTCCCTGCCATTGCAGGTTCAGACCGCGATTAGTGCGGTCGGTGTAACGCGTGATCAGGTGGTTTTGATACTGGTAGCGCCAGGCCGAACCGTTCTCGTCCTGAGCCAGAACAAGGTCACCAAAATCATCGTATTGATACGCGCACAGTTGGCGTTTGACGTCGCCATCACGCACTTCCCAAAGACCGGTCAGACGCCCCTGATCATCGATCAAAGTGCCCAGGCGCAGATGAACTTTGTTGACGTCTTTTTCCGAGTAAGTGACTAACTCGGAGAGCACCAACCGATCTCCATGGCGATGCTCGTGATGCAACATCACCCCGGCGCCGTTGGGCAAAACCTTGTTGATCAGGACAAAACGATTACTCCGGCGAACATAGGTCTCCCTGTGCTCCAGGCCCCGCATCAGCACCAACCGATCCTTGCTGAGGCGAATGACGGTCAGATTTTCAATGGCGTTGAAGTGAAACAGCTTGACCTTGGGAAGGGGGAATTCATGGCTGCGTCCGTCGAAGTCATGAAACACCAAACCGTCGCCGACGAGATCGAAGCGTGTAGTAAACGGCGTGATCCAGCGTGCGCCAATGACGTCCTGATCGTAAGCATCCAGACTCGAACAGTAAGTCCGCGTCCACTCAATCGGAAACGGCCCTGGCAGGCTGAAATCGGTATGGCTAACCGACTCCGAACCCATCGCAAAGCTGATGCTCCTGGCCGTCGACCCACAGGCACATTCACAAGGGCACGGACACGTACAGTTCTTCCGCTTGTTAGGCCGGGCTTTCGCAGGCTTCTCGAAACCAACCGCCTCCAGCTTTCCTTCGCCGCCCTGGCGCCTGGCCTGATTAACAACCCCCGGCTTGATGTTGAAGGCTTGCCCATGCCCATTGCGCGAACGCCAACTGACCACGGCGTCACCCAGCGTGAGCAGCAGCGAACCAATGGAATTCTGAACCCCAGGATCCGCCAGACCAGTCATCCTGGTGCGAAGCTCCGGCACCATGGCGCGCAACAATTTGGCCTGTCTACCTATCTCTTTCTTAACCGACTCCGGCACAAAATTTTCGACGGCGCCGTTAACAGCGCCTTTACCTGCAGCGATGCATAGATCAGCAGCCGCGACGAAGATATTTGAAATCGCAGCCTTGGGGTCATAGGCCCACTGATCCCCAGCGGCCTGAACCAACTGCTCGGCCTCAAGCAAATCAGCCTTGGCGTTCAGCTTCGGGTCAACCAGCTGTTCAAGACCGGCAGCGATCTCAAGGAGCACGCCTTCCCCAAGTTTTCCGGCATCCTCAAGAATCCCCGGAAGCTTCCCCTGCGCCTGGGTCACAAAGTCATCAAGCGTCCCAACGATGTCCGCATTGAGGTGCCCGATCAGCACCTCGATCAGTGAATCGCCAAGCACCATCTTGCCCGCCTGACGCATCTCCTGGCGCACCAGAAACAGCGTCGGCCGCAGGCTCATTCGCGCTGCCGCCATGGTCGGCGTTGGCAGCACGCCAATCAGATTGATGCCCAAGCTGACCCAATCCAGCGGGTCGCGTTTCTCGCTCGTGGCCAGCCGAACGATGTCATTCAGCGCATCAACCAGCGCCATGACGTTGCCCACCACAGGCAAAAAACCCGCAGCGTTCTTGATCCGCTCAAGCGACACGACCCCGCCGCTGATGTCCTGCAGCCAGGCATCGACATTGGCCGCACCCGCCCCGACGTCCTCAAGCTGAATCAGATCAAGCGGAACAATCGCCACCTGAGCTTCGCGCTCTGCAATGCCCGCGCTCATGACAACTTCTCGCCGGCCAGCAGGCCCGATACTTCAAGCAAGCCCTCATCGACCGTGGGCACTGGCAGGCTCGGAAGCTTCCCGCTTTTGATCATCCCGCTCAGAAGGCCTGAAGCGATCGGCAGAGCCGCAGTCGCCAGCGGCGGCAAGCCCAATCCCGCCGCCCCAGCGTCAACCGCGGCCGTCATGACGTGCGCAACATCCCAGTTCTTGCTCGGCAGCCCCTCGCTGACCTCCGTCTCTAACAGCGCCGGAACCTCCCCCGCACTCGGCGGCAGGACCGGCCATTCGGGCTTGCCGATGAAGCTGCTCTCCGTCCAGGTGTCCGCCGGGTCTTTGCCGAAGGACACCCGTCCAGGCCCGGGTGCAGCACCGGGAACGGTCGCGAATCCCTTGGCATCAAGGGACCCTTTAAGCCGCTGGCCCAGGGCATCGATCACCTCGAAACCGCCGCCCTGAATCCCTTGCTGCCCCGCGTACTGGTTGAACAGCTCAAGATCGCCCTGCCCCGGTTTTGGGGGCTCCGGGAAAACGCCCGCGAGGTTTTTCGCCGAGGTGTAGGCGAAGTTGGCGGCATGGGCGGTGTACGGGCCGGTGGTGACGTGGGTGATGCCGGATGCGTTGTAGGTGGTGGCGCTGCCGCCGCCCTGAATCACCAGTTCGGTTTTGGCGGTGAGGGTGATGCGCTCGGCGTTGGCGGTGATGTTGAGTTTGGCCAGCAGGTTGATGCTGTCCTTCAGGGCGCGCACGTCGATGTCGCCGGACGCCGCAACCAGACGCCAGCCGAGGCTTTGCACGAACAGGCGCATGCCCTGGCTGGCGCTGGCCAAAAGGCGTTTACCCACGGAGAAACTGGTATGCCCCGTGCTGCTCAACGCCAGGTGCTCGCCGGTGGCGATGTGGCTTGAACGCGGCGTGGTCAGGGCGATGCCGGCCGGGCTGGCGAGGACCAGATGCGGTTCGGTGAATTCGGGAAACTCGTTGGCACTTTTGTTCGCGGGGCCGCTGCCGAGCACGCCCTGATGCTGGGCGTGCAGGGCTTTGGCGACTTCATCCTGATCGCCGGGTTCCTGGGCCTGCAATTCCTTGGCCTGCAGCGCGAAGCCGTCCTGCTGATCGGCGGCAGTGGCCAGGCGTTCGGCGGTTTCCGGCAAGTCCTTATGGTGCTTCGACTCGTTGGGACGCGGCTCGGTGGTGATCAACAAACCTGCAGCGGCGCGCACGGCGCCATGGCGGTCGGTGCGCAGCTCGAAACCCTCGCCCCGGGGCTGACCGCCGGCGGGTCGCGGATGGGTCAGGTAACCGAGGTTGATGGCACTGGCGCCATGATCGCTGCGCAAGGCAATGCTGATCTCGCTGGTGGTGTCGTCGATGCGCAGTTCGTTGGCGCGGCCGCCCTTGTATTCCTTGCTCTTGACCGTGGCCACGGTCTTGAAATCGGGCAGTTTGTAGGGCGGCAAATGGGCGCCGTGGTACAGGCAACCGGTGATGAGGGGCTGGTCGGGGTCGCCTTCGAGGAAGGTGATCAGGACTTCCATGCCGACCCGCGGCAGGTTGATCGCACCGAAGTTCTGGCTGGCCCAGTTCGAGGCCACGCGCATCCAGCAGCTGGTCTTGTCGTTGTGCTGGCCGTCGCGGTCCCAGAAGAACTGAACCTTCACCCGGCCATGCTGATCGCAGTAAATCTCCTCCCCTTCGGGCCCGGTGACCACGGCACTTTGTGTGCCCAGCACCTTCGGTTTCGGATGTTCCAGCGGTGGCCGGTAGTGGACGTCCCACGGCGTCGCGCTGAAAAGATTGCGATAGCCCTGATGGAAATCGCTTTTCAAGTCAGTGACGTCGCTGGTGATGACCTCTTCCAGCACCTGGGGCTGCTTGCCTTCGTGGAAAACCTCGGTCAGCAGCCACAGGTCGTTCCACAGCGGGTTGGCGTGCCCGGTCAGGGCGAGAAAATGGCCACTGACCAGCCGCGGTTGATCGCTGCTGCCTTCGGCCAGCCGGTAGTCGCTGCGGTGGCGCTCGAGGGCGCGATTGGCCAGATGGCGGCCACGTTCGCGATCGGCGAAGCGGCCGGGGTAGTCATAATCTTCGAGGTCGGGAACGGCCGCACTTTTGGCTGTGCTCTCCAGCTGGAACTTCGGTTTGGTGAAGTCGTAATCGCGGCGCGTGGTGCGGCTGGTGCGTGTGTTCATGCGCAGGCCGAAGCGCTTGATCACCTGGGCGTCGGCCACCAGTCCGGTGTCCTGCTGGTAGAGCACCGGCGCCAGCTTCGGGAACACCGTCTGGTCATCGCCGAACACCAGCAGATGGCCCTTGGCGCTGTGCTGAAAATGAAAGTGAATGCCTTCCTCTTCGCAAAGGCGCTGGATGAAATGCAGGTCAGATTCGTCGTACTGCACGCAGTACACCCGCTCGGGGTAGGTCGCGCCGAGCTGGAACCGGTAATCAATGGAAAGAATGCCGTGCTCTTCCAGGACCTGGCTGATGATCTGCTGCACCGTCATCTGCTGGAAAATCCGCTGATTGATCCGGTGCGCCAGATAAGCCAGCTGAGGCCGCAGGGAAATCCGATAGCGGGTCAGGCGCTTGCCCGCATCACCCTGGGCGATGCTGTAAACCAGCCCGTGAACCCCGGTGCCGTCCTCGGCCAGCTGCAGAAACGTCTGCGCGTGCAGCAGGCTTTCCAGATCGAGCGCGGGCTTTTCGCTGACCAGCTCCAGCTCGAATTCGTAGGGTTGGTTGAGGCGCTCCCGACCGGTGAAAGACAGCACTTGAAACAACGTGTCCTGCCCGTTGAGGGTCAGGCTGAATGGGGCTTGGTTGGCCGGTGCGAACATCCCTTGTTCCTTATGCGCTGTTGCGGCAGACGTCGATGCAAAGGGGGTGATCAACGACTGCAAGTGCGTGGAAGGACAGCGAACCGCCAGGCGTCGGCGGTGCTCTCCGCGGTCTGAAAATCACGACCGATCGGGGTTGATCGCGCATTCAGAGGACGACGGAGATATCAAGGGCCGTGCCAGCAGGCGCGCGGCCCTTGTGCCACAAGGGTTTGCGGGGGATTCTTGAGGGCTGTGCGAGATGCCTGGTCAGGATTCACGGGAAATATGCGCAAGAAGTTGCGCACCCCTGGGCAAGTTCTTGCGCACTCCCATGCAGCCCACGAGCGACGTGCCCTGCAGGTCGGTAAGCCAGCAATTGGCGACGGTCACTACGCAACTTTTTGCGCATGATGGCGATGGGGAGTCACAGGGAAGTGAGGGGTGTGACAGGGTGTTCAGAGGTCCGGCAGGGATTGGCGGCATTGCGCCGCCGATCCCTATGGCGCCGGATCAGGACTCGGCGTCGGCGTCCGCCAGATGAGTGTTAAATGCAGGCCGCGTCCCGCCCACTCGCGCAAGGAAATACAGCGCCACCCCCACCAGCATCAGCGCCCCGGCACGCAGCCAGGTTTCGGCACTTTGCTGAGTCAGCAGGATCAGGCACGACACTATCGCCAGCACCGGCACCCAGGTCGGGACGCGGAAGTGGTCAGCCTCGACGGTGTCCTTGCGCAGGACCAGCACGGCGAGGTTGGTGCTGATAAACACGAACAACAGCAGCAAGACCACCGTCTCCGCCAAGGTTGCCAGTGAGCCGGTCAGGGTCAGGATAATCGCGACCACTGTCGTTGCAACGATGGCCACCCACGGCGTCCGCCGCTCAGGCAGCACGTTAGACAGCGCGTTGGGCAGCAGGCCCTGGCGCGACATGCCATACGCCAGACGGCTGGACATGATCATGGTCAGCAGCGCGCCATTGGCCACGGCCACCAGCGCAATGAAGGCGAATAACTGGGGCGGAATGCCCAGATGCGACGCCTTGACCACTTCCAGCAGCGGTGCCGAGGAATGCACAAGCTGCTCGATAGGCATGACGGTGGCAGCGGCGATGCCGACGCCCATGTAGATGGCCCCGGCGATCAGCAGCGCACCGAACAACGCGCGGGGATAGACCGTGCGCACGTTGCGCACCTCCTCCGCCAGATTGGCCGAGGTCTCGAAGCCCACGAACGAATAAAACGCCAGTAACGCAGCGCCAAGCACGGCTAACGCGGGGTTGACGCCCTCCTTGAATTGCACGGCGCGTGACAGGTCCGCGTCGCCGGAGCGGAAAAACCACACGGCGGCGACAATCACCAGCAGCAGGCCCGAGACTTCAATGACCGTCATCACCAGGTTGGCGGACAGCGATTCCTTGATGCCCCGCGCGTTGAGCAAGGCGATGACCACCAGGAAGATCAGCGCCACGATATGAGGCGGCAGGTCGATGAAGGGCGCCATGTAGTCGCCGGCGAACGCCAACGACAGCCCCGCCGCGCTGGTCACCCCCGCTGCCAGCATGCAGAAGCCCACCAGAAACGAGATCAATGGCGACTTGAACGCCTTGCCGGCAAACACCGCAGAGGCGCCGGCGTGGGGATATTTGGTGACGAGTTCGGCGTAAGAGCCCGCAGTGAGCATCGCGAAGCACAGGGCGATGAGCAGCGGCACCCAGATCGCCCCGCCCACTTCACCGGCAATGGTCCCGGCCAGGGCGTAGACACCGGCGCCGAGCACGTCTCCAAGAATGAAAAGCAGGAGCATGGGGCCTGTGACCGCGCGTTTGAGTGCTCGGCCTGGCTGAGCAAGTGGTGTCGTCATGGGTTGGCTCCGAATCAGGTGGCTCTTACAGGGCTTGGTTGAAACGTGTGGATCTAAGGGTAACGGGTCCAGCCGAGGCGTAGCCGACCAAACGCTTCCCGGCTGAAGCCGGTCCTACGGGAATTCGGTGCCGTTGCAGGACCGGCGTTAGCCGGGAATGCGCACTGTTGAACGCCACCCCTCTTACTGCTTCACGCCGGCTTCCAGGTCACCGCATCTATCCCCAATCGCTCGGCCTTGGGCTTGGAGAGTTTGATGGCTCTGTCGCTCCGGTATTTGGGGATGTCGGCCACACCGGCGTCCACCGCAGCCCAGTGCCACGCCTCAGCGTTGTCCATTTGCGTGGCGCACACGTAGAACCAGCGTGGCTTGCCATGGAAAAGGTATTCGATGCGGTAGTGTTGGGTATGTTGCATGGTCTTGATCTCGTGCAGGGGTCGATTTCGTTGTTTGATTTCCATCTTGGGTGGACGACTGACTCACCGCAGGCGGGTTGAGCGACAGACTAGGGATCCGCTTGTGGCCCGGCGGATCGACTGTTGGTACCCGGCGGCGAGGGTTTGGTGGGTTGCATGATGTGGCCGCGACCGGCGGGGTCTGCCAACTGCACCGCATCGCCGTGCTGCCAGGCGTCGGCGCCCTTGAGCACCGGCTGGGCCTGAATGTCCGCGCGTTCCGAGCGTTTCTCCCGGGTATCAATACCCATGCGGCGGTTGCGCTGTTCGACCATGGCCGGGTCCGCCTGGCCGTCCGCGGTGAAGCCCATCATCAGTTGGGGCACGCCCAATGGCAGTTGCTTGTCCTGGTCGGTGTGCCAGGTGTGCCAGGTCTTGCCATAGGTATTGGCAAGTTTCGCCATCAAAGCGTGTTCGGCGGTGGCAGGAATACCGGGAGCCACCAGTTGACCCGACTTCACCTCATGGGCATGGCTGTGCCAGAAGCGATTCTCGCCATCGGGCAGCTTCTCGAAGAGTTGGGCGCTGATGATGTATTCAACGCCCATCAACTTGGCATCCCGAACATTGCCGTCGTAAATCACGCACTGAATGAACTCTTCACTCAGCACCGAGCAATAGTGATGAGCTTCCATCTGCACGTCAGGATGACCGTTATAAAAATGAAAGCCATCCAGATACGCGTTGAGCGCTTCGATGGGCGGACGCGACTGCAGTGTCGCGGCACCCGCGTCGAGCACGCCGAGGGTTGCGCTGGTCGGCTTGCCGGGAGTCGGCACACTGGATCGAGTGTCATCACCCGCGCACCCACTCAATGCACCACAGGCCAAGGTGACCGATAAGGCCAGGCTCGGGCTGAAACAGGCTAACGTCTTCTCAGGGAATGACCGCATTGAAAGTCTCCATAGTTGAGGCCTCAGGCTTTCAAGGGCGGCTTCGTGCCGCGTTATAACTGGGCGGGGAACCCATTGATCCAATCAAATGCAAATAGACCGGGGCAGACAATGCGCCGGTAAAAAGTTGACCCTGTGCCGAAGCCGTATGTTCATCCTTAATGTCAACTTTCGGGACGAGCGGCTCAGAGGCGAATTAAGACTGTTAGTTGACGCGTTATATCAATCAAAGAGATGTATTAAGTCCGGCAGCGGCTTCGAATCATTCATTCGGATAGGTGCCGCTTCAGGTCAAATAACAGCCCGCACCGCTAACCCGACACTTATCCAAGCCTCTTAACCATCGAACAGCGCGGCTCACTGGATTAGTTGTCCGTCAGTGACAGTCGACACAATCCGTTAGTTGATATCGGGGAGCCATCATGACTTCCGTCAACGAAAAACCCGGGCAACTTCGCCAGCGATCATGAGCACGTCAGTCGCTCGCCCGCCTCACCGCTTCAGTGCCCGCCCAGTCCACAGGCTCTCCAACGGCAATGCGCTCGGCCTGATCACGCCCCCGCTCAAGCCCTTGCTCGACGGTCGATTCCGACGCCGGCAGCCTGAACAGATGCTCCACCACCCTTTCCCCGTCCGCTGCGTAAACACAGACCAATACTTCGACGAAGTCGCCATTGGCCCGGGCGCGAACTTCCAGCTGACAACCATTTTCCGCCGCCTCGCTGTAGGACTCGTCGGTGAGTGTTAGTTGCACCCAGCCCTGATAGACATCACCACGATTGAACATAAAAAATCCTGATTGGATTGATAAATAGCCGTCGCTAGTTGCACTGGCAAAACGCCCCCCGATTGACGCGGGTCACCCGCGAAAAACAACGGGATGGGTTCATCGCTCGCTTCGTTAGTTCACCGTGTTTCACGGGGGCCAGTACGCTTGAACATTCATCTGATAACGAGCGTCCAGTAGCAACCACCCAAACAGGCTGGTCCTTACAACCGTTGCAGGGTATGCACCGGCATGGCATGGGCCGGCTTGTCACTTCCAGCCCAACTGCTTCTGGATGTCACGACGATAAGGGGTGTCGATCTGGGCCGGTACCTGGCGAATGTAATCCCGGGCATGTTCGAGCTTCTCGCCGGTCAGGCTTCGCAGGTACGCCAGGGCGTCCTCGCTCGTTGGCAGGCGCCCCTCGCTACGAAAGCGCGGCGGCAGCGCTGTCCAGATCAGCGCATCGATCTGGCGCTCACTGGCCCACTGCGCCAGCGGCCCGGTTGAAGACGCTTCCACCCGATACACGCCGATGCCGTCCTCACGCTCTTCAGGGATCTGCTCACGTTCACGCAGCGCACTGCACGCCTGCTCCAATGAATCGGTCGCCAGGACGGACCAGAACACCCGGCATGGCGGCGCGTTCAGGCAGATGGCCGTGGCCAGTTCACCGCCATCACCTATCCGCGAAAATTCGACCGGTAACGCCGGCCCGTCCATAAACCACTCACTGGCGAGCGGCAGTGCGTCCGGCTTCCATATCAATGAGCCCCAACCCAAACAGGCTATTACCATCGCTTTTGCATCCTTCCAGGGTGTACATGAAGTTTCTCGACGGCGGGTGTTCTGTCAGCTTCGCCACGCGCCCGTGTGTTGCGCATCTTCCGTTGGGCACGGCAACGCTGAAAAAAGTCATTTTTTTGCACAACACCAGCGAGCCAGAGCGCCCGGCGTCTCAAGCGCTGCAATGGCTATAGAAACCAACCCTGCCGCCGATATCCTCTAACAGTCATAACGTTCTGCAGCGCTGCAAGTTGTGGGGTTCGCCGTTTTTTTCTTTTGCGCGCGTTGGGTTCCTAGTCATGAAATTCCCGTCTTTTGATCGACTGAAAACGCTGATCTGCGTCCAGCGAGACAACACGCGACTGATGGAAGCGCAATACATTGCGCTGTCCAGACAGTTGCCCATGATGTACGTCATCCTGCTGATCAACACCCTCGCCCTCGCGGCCACCCATTACGGCATCGCTCCGCTGTGGCTGACCGTCTACATCCCGCTGTTGCTGACCCTGGTAGGCACCGTACGCGCGGTCCTCTGGTGGCAGAGCCGCAGTCAGACCCTGACCACCGAGCAGATCTTCAAGAAACTGACCCGCACCAATCAGGTGACGGTGGTCATTGCGTTCGGCTTCACGATCTGGGCGCTGCTGCTGTTTCCCTACGGCGATACGTACACCAAGTCCCACGTGGCCTTCTACATGGCCATCACGGTGATCGTCTGCATCTTCTGTCTGATGCACCTGCCTTCTGCAGCGATGATGACAACGGCGGTGGTCAACATTGCCTTCGTGGCGTTTTTCGCCAGCGCCGGCAATGCCACGTACACCGCGATGGCGGCCAATGTCTTTCTCGTCTCGCTGGCGATGATCGTGGTGCTGCAGAACCATTACGGCGAGTTCACCCGGCTGGTGAACATGCAGATACGCACGGAAAAGCTCAGCGATGACAATGAACGGCTGGCCAACGAAGACAGCCTCACCGGCCTGCCCAACAGGCGAAGGTTTTTCAACCTGCTCGACCGTGAACTGAACCACGCCCGGCACGAGGACACGCGACTGGCGGTGGGGATGATCGATCTGGACGGTTTCAAGCCGATCAACGACTCCTATGGCCACGGCGTGGGCGACAAGCTGTTGCGCCAGGTCGGCCAGCGGCTGCGGGCGTTTGCCAGTGAGCAGCTGCATGTGGCTCGCCTGGGCGGCGATGAGTTCGGGCTGATCATCGTCAGGGCCGGTGATGAAGGCGACCTGATCAAACAAGGCCAGTCGCTGTGTCGCACCATGCGCCAGCCGTTCGTGATCGGTGACATTCAGGTCAGCATCAGCGCCTCCATGGGCCTCGTGGTGTTTCCGGACCTGGCGAGCACCTCGACCGAGGCCTATGAGTTCGCCGACTACGCGCTCTACACCAGCAAGCGCGAAACACCCGGCGAGCTGTGCATGTTCTCGCCCGGCCAGCATCAACGCCTCAAGCGCGACATGCTTACCGAGCAGGGACTGCGCCAGGCCAATGTCGCTGAAGAATTCACCCTGGTGTTCCAGCCGATCGTCGACATCCGAACCTCGCGCACGGTGGCGTTCGAAGCGCTGGCCCGGTGGATGAGCCCGAAGCTGGGCAACGTCGCGCCGGGCCACTTCATCGGTGTGGCCGAGCGGATTGGGCTGATCCACCGCCTGACGCCACCGCTGCTTGAAAAAGCCCTGCACGCGGCGCAGTTGTGGCCGGACGATGTCAGGCTCGCCTTCAACCTGTCGGCCCACGATTGCTCGTCGATGGAGGCAGTTGAACAGTTGATTGAGGTGATCCGTCAGAGCGGTTTCGACGCCTCGCGGCTGGACCTGGAAATCACCGAGACCGCGGTCATCAAAGACCTCGTTCAGGCACAACGGGCGATCAACGCGTTTCGTGAACTGGGCTGCGGTATTTCCCTGGACGACTTCGGCACCGGATATTCAAGCCTCAGCCAGCTCCACGCCCTGCCGCTGACCAAGCTGAAGATCGACCGCTCGTTCATCACCGACATTCATCAGAACGCTGCGAGTTTCAAGATCGTCAAATCACTGTTGGCCCTGAGCCAGGACATGGAGTTGCAATGCGTCAGCGAAGGTGTTGAAACCGATGCAGAGCTGGAAGCGTTGCGGACCCTGGGCTGCACGCTGGTGCAGGGCTACCTGTTCTCACGGCCGATGCCCCTTGAGCAGACCCTGGAGTGGATCGGCTCAACGTCGAGCGCGCCTGCGGCGGCGGTCGTTCTGTGAAGGTGTTCCGGGGAGAGAACAGCGGCGCTTATCGCCGCTGAGAGGATGGCAACGAACGTTGCCGATCAGACGCTGTGCTGGACTTTCATCATGGCCAGGCCAATGAAGCGTCGCGAGTCTTCCTGAAAATCGCGGACCTGAGCGGCGAACTGCTCTTCGCGGGCGTCCTGGTGGCGCGTGCTGAAACAGATGGCAACGTCGGCGATGACCTGCGTCGTGTCGTTGAGGGTCTGGTGAAGCGTGCCCAGAATACCGACCGCATTGCGATTTGAAATGGTTACTTCTCGGTGATTGCCGGGGAGCGTCCTGCCCGCAGACGGCTGCTCGTCCGCATCCAGTCTGTCCGCAGTGCCCGCCAGGGCGTTGCCGGAAAACAGGTAATGCATGTCAACGCCAGCGTCACAGACGCGCTGAAGATAATCGGCCTTGGGTGATCGATGGCCACTTTCGTAGTGACCCTGGGCGTTAGGTTCGACGCCGCCAATTCTGGCGAACGCAATTTGCGTCAGACCAAGCCGTTTGCGTTCTTTTCTCAAACGCGTTCCAAGCTTTTCCATGAGCAAACTCCTGCTGAATTCACGCCACACGATGGAGCGGTGGGTGCAATGGGGGGCTGGAGTGCGAGCTTCCTGGGTTAGCGAAATAGCCTCGTACGGTGGGGACCCACCACTTTACAGTGTTTGCAACATTCGCGAACAAGTATTTCAGCTCTCCAGCCTTTACAACGAGCCAAAGAGGTATTTAGCCAGTTTGACTATGTCCATATGAATAGCATCGGGGACGTTGCAGATGGGGTAGATGTTTATCCCGCCAACAGCCGCATTTAACGCTTGAGAGGGTTTAAATGGCACCGGACGACGGGTTAATTGGCGACCCACGCGATGTGGGTGCATTAGCGCAGTTGCGTCAAAGATAACTAATTCGTTTGAATACGATAAACATTCAAACGAGGTAAAACCTGCCTTCGCGCACTGTTTAAGGATGGGTCTTGGTTTTAAACATGTTTTAAGCAAGGTCAACGACAGGCTACTGCCTCCAGCATTTACCTCCAATTGAGAACATTTCCCGAAACCGGCCGACGATCGGTAGCGCTGTCTGACTTCCTTAAAAAGGTTTTTTAAAACAACAGCTTACAGACATATTTTTGTAATCCTAAGATGATCGTCAAACAATTTTCTATTGAAATCGGATGGATCCACTCTAAATTTGTGCAAAACGGCTTTCACCTGAACAAGAAAAGAAGTTGCGCCTGGCTCTATGAATCGGGCGGCTGGTATGACACGCCATTAACCGCGTTGTTGTAGTGCTAGAAGCGAAGAAAGGGACTGTCACATGGATAATATTGTTGTAGCCAACAAAGCAACGTCTGAACTCACTGCCAACACCTGGGGAGATCTTTCACTCAATTCACCGTCCGTTGTTCAAATGCCCGTCCCTCCCAGTCAAGTTGCTTCGGTCTCCCGTAACGGGCAAGACCTTGTGGTGAACTTGAAAAATGGCGAACACATCAAAGTCGCCAACTTTTTCAACACCGCGTCTGACGGTCCCAACAGCGACATGGTGTTCCAGGGCGAAGACGGCACGCTTTGGCAGGCGCAGTACGACACCCAGTCCTTCAACGGTTTCACATTCGACGAAGTCGATTCCCTCGACCAGCTCATCGCCGACGCCGGCGTAGTGAGCGGTTCGACTCCTACGTTTGCGATTGCCGGGCTGGGCCTGTTGGGCGCCGGCGGTGCGGCCGCCGCCGGCGTTGGCGGCGGTGGTGGGGGTGGCGGCGGTGGTGCTCCCGCTGACACCTCCGCGCCAGTCTCGTATACACA
>NZ_JASCOY010000105.1:0-15420 GCF_029960075.1 Pseudomonas sp. PS02290 | reverse complement strand
GGGTGCAGGCTGAACGCAGGTCTCGCGGAGTGGGCCGAGCGGCATGGATGCCGCGAGAGCCGCCCCCCGCCATGGATGGCGGATGGCGGCGGGCCCACGGAGCGAGACCGGAGTGAAGGAACCCTGACGAAGGAAGGGCCAAACCGAGAGCAAGCACCCTTGGTTACTTGGGGTGCTTTTCCAAGTAACTCGCCGAAGGCGAAACGTCTGCCCCCAGGCAGACGCCCTTGATCTTAAGGACGTTGAACCAGATCACGCCTTCCAAGGCGACCGCCGAATAATCTCCACAAAATTCAGCGGCTTGAACGTCGGATCCTCATCCACCAACACATCCGCATTCACCGTCCCGAACGTCGTATCAGGCTTATGCCGAAACCCATCAGCAAACGCACACAAAATGCACCCCTTGAAATCCTCCCCGCGCGGGTGAGCATGGGTCACCACCTCCCGCTGCTCATCGCTGAACTCCCCATAATTGATCCCCAACACATCCATCTCCACGCCCGCCGTCACCAACGCCACGTTCGGCCGCAAATGCTCCGGCACGCCCGGCGTCGTGTGCAGCGCAATCGACAACCACACCTGCTCCACATCCCCCTCGGACAACCCAAAGGGCTGCATGAACGCCCGCGCCGCATTGGCCGAATCCACCTCGAAACGCAGGTCCGCACTGCGATGCCGCTCCACCAGCCCCACGTCATGAAACATCGCCCCGACGTATAGCTGCTCGGCGTCATATTTCAGCCCCTTGCGCTCCCCCGTCAGCGCCCCCCACAAAAACACCCGGCGCGAGTGATGAAACAGCAAATCGTCCTCCTGCTCGCGGATGTACTCGGTCGTAGCGCGGGCCAGCGCGCTGTCGGGGATCTTGATGCCAGCAATTGATTGAGTCATGGGAAGTCTCTCCAGCGGCCGCACCGGTGTGGCGCGTTGAAGAGAAGTCTGGGCGACGGCGCATACCGGCTCAATCGGCGCGCGGTCTCGTTCTCTGCCAAACGTGCATCGTTTACTGCCAGCCCACCTGCGGTTTACCAGATTGCTGCGGACCGCCCGCCTGACCTCGGATAAACTCTGCGCCGTTGCAGTGCGCTACGCCTCAAAAAGCGCTTTAAAAAGTGCCCTCAAAGCGCGCCATCAGAGCCCGCCGATCAAAGCATTCCTGCACCCCACACCTGATGTATCGAAAACAAGGAGCCCCCGTGTACAAGGGCGTTGCGTTATCGGTCATGGCCTCCTGCCTGTTCGCGGTCATGTACTACTACACCTCACTCCTCACGCCATTGAGCGGTGAAGAAATCTTCGGTTGGCGCATGCTGCTGACCCTGCCCTGCGTGACCCTGTTCATGCTCTCCAGCGGCGACTGGAAACTGGCCCGCGCCCTCGGCGTCCGGGTGCGCCAGACGCCTGCATTGCTGGCGGGCATGGCGCTGTCGGCGACGTTGATGGGCGCGCAGCTGTTGCTGTTCATGTGGGCGCCGCTGCACGGCCGCAGTCTGGAGGTGTCGTTGGGGTATTTTCTGCTGCCGCTGACCATGATCCTCACCGGACGTGTGGTGTACGGCGAGCACCTGTCGCACCTGCAGAAAATCGCCGCCTGCTGCGCGCTGGTTGGTGTGGGCAACGAGCTGCTGCGCCTGGGCAGTTTTTCCTGGGAAACCCTGGTCGTCTGCCTGGGTTATCCGCTGTACTTCGTGCTGCGGCGCAAGCTCAAGACCGACAACCTCGGCGGTCTGTGGTGGGACATGCTGCTGATCCTGCCCGTCGCCGTGGTGTTCATCTGCCAGGGCAACCCGTCGGTGGTGGAACAATTCCCACGCTTCTATGTGCTGATTCCGGTGTTGGGGGCGATCAGTGCGTTGGCACTGGTCAGCTACATTCTCGCCAGCCGCCTGCTGGCGTTCAGCGTGTTCGGCCTGCTGAGCTACGTCGAGCCGGTGCTGCTGGTCGGTGTCGCCCTGCTGCTGGGCGAATCCATCGGCCGCGACGAATGGATGACCTACCTGCCCATCTGGCTGGCGGTCATGGTCCTGGTGGGGGAAGGCGCCAAGCATGTGTTGGCCCAGCGCCGACGCAACAGCGTTTGAATTGAAGTTTGCGGGTGAGCAGGGTTAATGACCGAACCGCGCCAGCTGCATCTCCTGCAAGCGGCTCAGCGTGCGTCGAAACGCGAACGCCAGATAGCCTTCGGTGTACAGCTCGGCCATCGGCATCGCGGCTTCGATGTACAGCGGCACCTTGCGGTCATAGCACTCGTCCACCAGCGCAATGAAACGCCGCACGCCATCGTCATAGGGCGACAGCTGCGGCAGTTCGCGGTCCCCCGCGGTGACCTGTTCAACGCCATCCTCGGTACCACGGGCAATGCGCCCCTCGCGCTGGGGTGCGCTCAACGCCGGCACTTCACTCAACAAGACCGCTTTGTAGCGATCGCACAGCTCGATGAAATCCATCGCCGCCAGCGGTTGCTCGCACACGTCGGCATAGCGGCACCAGATCACCGTTCGACTGCTGCGCACCACCGGCACATGGCGACGACCCAGCGGCACCGGCTGAATCGACACCGACTCACCGCTGCTCAGCGCTTCGAATACCTCCACCAACGCGCTCGGCCCCTGCTCCGTCTTCACCCAGTAGCGCTGCTGCGCCTGACCGGGATGCAGCCGGTGGTCCTCGCCGCCGTCGACCGAGACCACCTCCATGAACTGGTTGATCGCCGTGATCGCGGGCACGAAACGCTCGCGGTTATGACCAGTGGCGTACAGCTGTTCGGGCAATTGATTGGAGGTGCAGACCAGCACCACGCCCTCATCAAACATGGCGCGCAACAGGCCGCCGAGAATCACTGCGTCGCCGATGTCGTTGACGAACAACTCGTCGAAACACAACACGCGCACGTCCTGGGCCAGTTCCCGGGCCAGCACCTGCAGCGGTTTGGCCACGCCGGTGAGCTGGAACAGGCGTTGATGCACCCAGCGCATGAAGTGATGAAAATGCTGGCGCCGGGCCGGGACCTGCAGGCTGTCGTAAAAACGGTCCATGAGCCAGGTCTTGCCGCGCCCCACCGGGCCCCACAGGTAAACGCCTTTGACCGCGCCGCCGCGCTTGCCGTCGATCAGCGCCTGCCAGCACGCCTGCATGTGCAGCGCGGCATTGCGCTGCGCCTCGTCCGGCTGAAAACCCTGGGCATCAACGGCCTGCTGCCAGGCTTCAAGTGGAGACAGAACGGTCATCGAAACGCTTCATTCGGCAGTGGAAGATTGATCGTGGCGTCTGGAATAAGAGGCGCCCAGCAGATAGAAACAGCCGCCGGCGATGATGAAGGCCGCCAGCATGTAAAACATGAAATGCGCCGACTGGGTCGCCAGGGCGAAACCGCACAACACCGGCCCCAGTGCGCCGCCGAGGTTGGAGAGGTTCTGCGCGCCGTAATACATGCCGCGCAAATGGGTCGGCGCGATGCGGTCGATGAACATGTACTCGGCCGGGAACACGATGATCTCGCCGAGGGTGAACACCGCCACCGCCAGCGACCAGTGCAGCACCGTGGTCGAAAGCGCAAACCCGACCACGCCCATCAGGAACAGGCTGAAACCTGCGGTCAGCCACTGATTCAGGTACTGATGGCTGATGCGTTTGCCGACCAGGTACTGCAAGCAGATCACCACCGCCGCGTTTACCGCGACCACCGAGCTGATGACCTGATAGGTGAATTCCGGCGTGCTGGTGGTGACCAGGTATTGCGACAGGTACGCGGTGAACTGCCCGAACACCACCGCGCTGAGCACGCCGCCGACGGTGAAGCACACCAGCCGGTAGTCCTTGAGCAGGATGCGTCCGACGGCGATGAAGGAAACTGGCGCATTGGCCGGGTCCGCTGAACTCAGCTTGCGGTCCCCGTACATTGCGTAGACCAGCAAGAAGCCCAGGCCCAGCGCCGCCGACATCACAAATGGCAGCTTCATGTTCCAGTGGGCCAACCCGGCGCCAATGAACGGCCCGACCGCATAGCCGATGTTGATCAGCGTGTATCGCACCGAGAAGACTTTGCTCTGATCGCCCACCGGCAACAGCTTGCCGAACGCGGCCTTGACTACGATATCGATGACCGAATACGCGAAATTGAACGACACCAGAAACAGGAAAAACAGCCACAGCTTGCTGGTCACGCACATGCCGATGAAGCCGGCGACGAAGAACCCGGTGAAGCACAGAATCAACCGGTAGCTGGACAGTTTGTCGGTGAGGTAGCCGCCGTACAGGCTCAGCAACGAGCCGACAATCAGCGCCCCGCCGACGACCATGCCGATGTCGCTCATGCTCAGGACGAAATTCGAAGACAGGTAAATCACCAGATACGGCAGGGTGATCGCCCTGCCCAGCGTCAGAAACAACGACGACGAAAGCAGGAGATTGACTGAAGCCGGGTAGTGTCTGAGCGCAGCGAGCATCCGTGTTCTGTCCTTGATGACGTGCCGAGCCTTGATCACAGGACTCGGCGAGCTGTTTGAGTCAAACATCGTTACACAATCGGCCGCGACAGGACACCTGAAGAATGAGTGAACCTGGCAGGGTGCGGCATTTCCCCAACTGGCCGTCTGCGTTCACATTCCGTAACATCCCCTCCTTTTGCACGCCGCCCGCTAGGTACTCAATGAAACCCGCCCGTCTTCGCGCCGATGTCCTCGCCGGACTCACCACCTCTTTCGCTCTGGTGCCCGAGTGCATCGCCTTCGCGCTGGTCGCGCACCTCAATCCACTGATGGGCCTATACGGGGCCTTTATTATCTGCACGCTGACCGCGCTGTTCGGCGGGCGTCCCGGCATGGTCTCGGGTGCGGCGGGTTCGATGGCCGTGGTCATCGTGGCGCTGGTGGTGCAGCACGGCGTGCAGTACCTGCTGGCGACGGTGTTGCT
This sequence comes from Pseudomonas sp. PS02290, assembly GCF_029960075.1. Taxonomy (NCBI): domain Bacteria; kingdom Pseudomonadati; phylum Pseudomonadota; class Gammaproteobacteria; order Pseudomonadales; family Pseudomonadaceae; genus Pseudomonas; species Pseudomonas sp. PS02290. The sequence goes on along the minus strand of NZ_JASCOY010000105.1, from coordinate 10,506 downwards.
GGGCGGGTTGGTGATGATCGCGTTCGGGCTGCTGCGCCTGGGCAAACTGGTGCGGATGGTGCCGTATCCGGTCATGCTCGGGTTCGTCAACGGCCTCGCGATCGTCATCGCCATGGCGCAGCTGGAGCATTTCAAAAGCGGCGAAACCTGGCTCAGTGGTACGCCGCTGTACCTGATGATTGGCCTGGTGGCGATGACCATGGCGGTGGTGTACCTGCTGCCGCGCCTGACCCGATCGGTGCCGCCGGCGCTGGTCGCCATCCTCGGCGTCGGTCTGCTGGTGTATCTGTTCGACCTGCCGACGCGCACCCTCGGCGACATGGCGCACATCGCTGGCGGACTGCCGGCCCTGTCGCTGCCGGACGTGCCGTGGAATCTGGACACCCTGCGCATCATCGCGCCCTACGCGATCCTGATGGCGCTGGTCGGCCTGCTGGAAACCCTGCTGACCCTGAACCTCACCGATGAAATCACCGAAAGCCGCGGCTACCCCGACCGCGAGTGCGTCGCCCTCGGCGTGGCGAACCTGGCGTCCGGCCTGTGCGGCGGCATGGGCGGCTGCGCAATGATCGGCCAGACGGTCATCAACCTCAGCTCCGGCGGCCGCGGTCGCCTGTCGGGCATCGTCGCCGGCGTGATGATCCTGATGTTCGTGCTGTTCCTGTCGCCCCTCATCGAGCGCATTCCGCTGGCGGCGCTGGTCGGCGTGATGTTCGTGGTGGCCCAGCAGACTTTCGCCTGGGCCTCGCTGCGGGTGCTGCGCAAAGTGCCGCTGAACGATGTCTTCGCAATCATCGCCGTGACCATCGTGACTGTCCTCACCGACTTGGCCACGGCAGTGCTGTTCGGCATCCTCATCGCGGCGCTGAACTTCGCCTGGCAACAGGCCCGCGAGCTGTACGCCGACAGCCACATCGAGCCCAACGGCAGCAAGATGTATCACCTCCACGGCACGCTGTTCTTCGCCTCCACCACGCCATTCCTCGATCAGTTCGATCACCTCAACGATCCGCAGCAGGTCACGCTGGATTGCCGTCATCTGATCTTCGTGGACTATTCGGCGATCGCCGCGCTGAAAACCCTGCGCGAGCGGTATCAAAAGGCGGGCAAGCACCTGCGCGTGGTGCATCTGTCGGAGCGTTGCAAAAAACTGCTCAAGCGCGCGGGCGTGCAGCACGCTTGAGGCGAGTCACCCGCCGAAGGATGCGCGGCGCAGGGCGTGACGGCTCGGCACTGCGCGTCAGGTAACTGGCGCAGGGCTCATCCAGCGACGAGGGCTCGCCACTTTTCTGCGCACCGGCCAGGAATTTGTTCCAAAAAGACTCACTTTTTGTACACAACCCGCCGCGCAGTCTTTTCATAATCATCCGCAACGCCCTCACATTCAGGCCCCAAGTGGCGCAAGGCCAGCCGCCCGGGGCAAGTTGACCACTTGATCAGCTCCGTGGCCCGGTAATTGCTCATGGCAAGCCATCAGCACTGTTCCGTTCTGGTTGTGCGCTTTGGTTTTGCGGAGTTTTCTATGCCTGTCTGGCGAAAGAGTATTCAGTGGCAGCTGACATTGAGCATGGGGGCCGCGTTGGTGATCAGCAGCCTGATCGTGATCGCCATCTACGCCTTCGCGCTGAACAAACTGACCGACCGCTACCTGTTGCAGCAGGCGATGCCAGCCAGCGTCGACGCGATCCGCAACGATCTCGAACGGTTACTGGCGGCGCCTCTGACGGCAGCCAGCGACATCGGTGACAACACGCTGGTCTCCGAATGGCTCGCCAACGGCGAGGATGCCGCCCAACAGCCTGCATTCATTCGTTATCTGGCGAAGGTGCAGCAACAGCACAACGCGCTGACGACCTTCATCGTCGCCAAGGACAGCGGCCACTACATCACCAACAAAGGCGCCGATCGCACCCTCCAGCGCGGCCCGGCGGAGAACGGCTGGTTCTACGGGTTTCTCGACAGCAACAAGCAGCGCTCGCTGGAGATCGATATTGATGCCACGACCAAGGTGCCGACGCTGTTCATTAATCAGCGCATCGAGCACAACGGCACCGTGGTCGGCGTGGCCGGACTGGGTTTCAGCATGAGCGCGCTGTCGCAGATGGTCCGTGACTTCCACTTCGGCGAGCACGGCCAGGTGTATCTGGTCAGCCAGGACGGACAGGTCAAAGTCCACCCGAACGCCGAGCTGAACGATCGCCAATCCCTCACCCAATTGGTGGGCGACGCCGCAGCGCGCAACCTGCTGGCAGGTAAAGGAAACGGTCAGGCGCTGGAATTCGAACGCAATGGCGAGGCGTACGTGGCGGTCGCCAAACCCGTCGCCTCGCTGGGGTGGACGCTGGTGAGCGAGGTGCCACTGGCCGAAGTCTATGGCCCGGCCAAGGATGCGTTGCGGACCATTTCGGCGATCAGTCTGGCGGTGGTGTTGTGCTTCCTCGGCTTCGTCGCCTGGATTGCCCGCGGCATTGTCCGTCCGATCCAGCAGGTGACGACGGCGCTGGTGGACATCGGCGGGGGCCAGGGCGACCTGACCCGACGTCTGGATGACAGCCGTGCGAACGAGCTGGGCGATCTGGCCCGTGGCTTCAATCGATTCATCGAAAGCCTGCGTTTGCTGATCGGCGATGCGCTCAGGACCAGCGAGCAATTGCGCCACAGCGTGGTGGACGTCACCCGCGTGGTCGACAGCACTTCAACCCGTGCGATGCAGCAACAGCAGATGACTGACATGGTCGCCACCGCCGTTCATGAAATGGGCCTGACCGTGCAGGAAATCGCGCGAAATGCGGGCGCCGCTGCCGACGTCTCGCGTAGTACCCATCAGGAAGCGATGTCCGCGAAAAAGGTGGTGGGTGAATCCCTCGGGCATATTCAGAGCATGTCCGACGGCGTCGGCACGGCGGCTGGCGCGGTGGAAACCCTGGCGACGCAGATTTCCACCATCGATCAGGTGCTGAGCGTCATTCGCAGCATCTCCGAGCAGACCAATCTGCTGGCGCTGAACGCGGCCATCGAAGCGGCCCGTGCCGGCGAGATGGGCCGGGGCTTCGCCGTGGTCGCCGATGAAGTTCGCACCCTCGCCGGCCGTACCCAGAGCGCTACCTCGGAGATCCAGCAAATGATGGGCGAGCTCAAGAGCGGTGCCGACCAAGCCGTCACCTCGATGCGCGCCGGACAAGCGGCCACCGGCACCGGCGTCGAAGCCAGCCGTCGCACCGGTAATTCGCTGGATGCGATTGCCGGCCATGTCGAAGAACTCACCGATCGCAACCAGCAGGTCGCCGCCGCCACCGAGGAACAGAGCACCGTGACGGAAGAGATCAACCGCAACGTGCAAGGCATTGCCGACCTGGCCCAGTCAACGGTCAGCGATGTCAAAGCCTGCCGGGAAGATTGCCTGAAGCTGTCGGAACAGGCCGAACACCTTGGGGCGCAGATGGCGCGCTTCCGTCTCTGAACACGGTCACGGTGCGCAGGCGCGCAAAATAGCCTCGGTCGCCACCACCTGCGCGTACTCACCGTGCAGGTTGGCCAGCGACATGGCGTGGATGTCCTCGGCAGTGCGTGGCTGACCGAAGAAGTCCGCGCCGTCGAAGGTGAAGCAGGCGTCATGGGGCACGATGACCTCGAAACCGAGGTTGCCGCCGGCGCGCGCGGTCGACTCCACGGAATTGTTGGTCACCACGCCGACGATCACCACCTGATTGATTCCGTCCGCACGCAACCAACCCTCAAGTGCCGAATGGCAGAACGCATCGGGCACCTGTTTGTGCAGCTCGCCTTCGTCGTCCCACGGCATAAACGCCGGTTGAAACTCGACACCTGATTGCTGCGGCCAGAACACCGAGTCCGGTGAGCGGGAGAAATGCCGCACATGAATCACCGTTCGCCCGCTGTCGCGCCAGGCGCTCAGCAGTTCCAGCATCCGCTGCTCGGCGTCAGGGTTGTTGCGCCGCCCCAGCTTGGGGTGGTTGATGCCCTGCTGCATGTCGATGAGGACCAGCGCGGCTTTCGGTTGGATGTCCACTGCTCTTCCTTTCATGACTGGAGGGGCGTACCCCGCTTTGCTGATTGTTTGACGCTGAATTCACTGTGACCGCGCTCCTACGGGGCTGCGTCAGCGGCTATTGTTTGCCTAATTAAACGGCACTGAAATGCTGCGCCCATTGCTGTTCGGCGAACTGCTCGATGATGAAGTCGACGAATGCACGGGTCTTGCCCGGCAGTAGCTTGTGCCCACTGTAATAGATGGAAATGTTGCCGTCCTCGACATACCACTCCGGGAGCACCCGTTGCAGCGCACCGCTGCGCAGGTACGGCAGGGCAAACGGCATGCTCACCAGCGCGACGCCCAGACTTTGAGTCGCCGCGCGGCAAGCAGCCTCGGAATCGCTCAGGGTCATGCGCACCTTCATGCGCAATGGGCTTTGCTCATGGCTGCGATGGCTCAACGGCCAGGACCGAATCCGCCCGGTTTGCGGCGAACGGATCAGAATGCCGTCACAGTCGTGCAAATCGTCCGGGTGCGTGATGCCTTCGTGGGCGTCCACCCATTCCGGCGACGCCACCAGCACGCGGTGAGCGGGCGCCAGGTTGCGCGCGACAACGCCCTGGGGCAGATCGAATCCACCGCCGATGGCGGCGTCAAAGCCTTGGCCGATCAGGTCCACCTGCCGGTTATCGAAATGCCAGTCGGGGGTGATGGCTGGGTAACGCAGCAGAAAATCGGCCAGCAGCGGCACCACATATAGGCAGCCGAACATGGTGCCGACGCTGACTTTCAACGTGCCGGCGGGACTGCCCTCGGCGCTGGCCAGGTTGGCGACAGCGTTCTGGATGGTGTTGAGGCTGGCGCTGACTTCGCCGAGAAACCGATGGCCCGCTTCTGTGAGCGTCAACTTGCGCGTGCTGCGCTGGAACAGTCTCACGCCCAGCTTCGCCTCAAGTTTGGCGACGCTCTTGCCCACGGCAGCGGGGGTCAGGCTCAGGCGCCGCGCCGCCTCGGCAAAGCTGCCGACCTCGGCACTGCGCACGAAGCATTCGATGCTGCTGAAGTTTTCCATCGCACTCACTCACAACTTCCGGTTTACACAGACTATCTCGATTACCGGCTACCGCGCGGGTAATCGTCGGCAGATACTCGTGCCCATCCACCCACTCCTCACATTCACCGGAGATCGACATGACGCATCCCACCAATTTGATCGGCAAAACAGCACTGGTCCAAGGCGGCTCACGCGGCATCGGCGCTGCGATCGTCAAACGGCTGGTCGAACAAGGCGCAGCAGTGGCCTTCACCTTCGTCAGCTCGGAAGCCAAGGCGCAAGAGTTGCAGGACAGCATCACCGCAGCCGGCGGCAAAGCCCTGGCCATCAAGGCCGACAGCGCCAACGCCGAAGACATCCGCAGCGCCGTCGCCAAGACCGTTGGAACGTTCGGCGGCCTCGACATCCTCGTCAACAACGCCGGTGTGCTGGCCATTGCGCCGCTCGAAGCGTTCACCCTCGAAGATTTCGACCGAACCCTGGCCATCAACGTACGCAGCGTGTTCATCGCCAGTCAGGAGGCGGCGCGACACATGAAAGAGGGCGGTCGCATCATCAACATCGGCAGCACCAACGCCGACCGCATGCCCTTCGCCGGTGGCGGCGTCTACGCCATGAGCAAGTCGGCGCTGGTCGGCCTGACCAAAGGCCTGGCCCGCGACCTCGGCCCGCGCGGCATCACCATCAACAACGTCCAGCCCGGCCCGGTCGACACCGACATGAACCCGGCCGACAGCGACTTCGCCGAAACACTGATGGGCCTGATGGCCATCCCTCGCTACGGCAAGTCCGAAGAAATCGCCGCCATGGTCGCCTACCTCGCCGGCCCCGAAGCGGGCTACGTCACCGGCGCCAGCCTGACCATCGACGGCGGCTTCGGCGCCTGATCCCAGCGCTCTCGCCTTCAACGCAAAGCCCCGGACCTTTATGAGCACAAGGGGCTGCGCGCTTTTTGCTTAACCGCATGAAAATTCTGAAAAAAAGTTTTGCCTTCGCCAAAGCTTTCGACTACATTAGCGCGCCTCGACAGACTGAACGTCTGAAGAGATACGGTGAAGTGTCCGAGTGGCTTAAGGAGCACGCCTGGAAAGTGTGTATACAAGAAATTGTATCGAGAGTTCGAATCTCTCCTTCACCGCCACATTAAAAAGATCCCCGCAGCGCTTATGGCGTGCGGGGATTTTTGTTTGTGTCTCTCGACAAATTTCGTCTATGTGGGAGTGAGCTTGCTCACGAAGACGGCATGTCGACCGCCAGATCTTCTCCGGCCAAAACTTCTCTTCGCGAGCAAGCTCCCCCCCAGTTCCTGCATCGACTGGTAGACCAGTGATGTGTCTGCTCTTGCCCCGAGCCACCCCACCCAGCAAACGACCACGTGACCCCACCCACCGGACTAACTAGAATCGTCCCGCGTTGATTTTTCCACGCAAAGCGTCGGAAAAATCGCCATTTGGGTGTCTGAGCAGCTAAGGTCTACCCGTCGTACTGTGTGAATGAATTCAATTCCCGTACACGACTAGCGCTACACACAAAAAAACAGTCCGTATTCCGGCCCCCATTGCGCACCCGCGAGAGACACACGCAGGGTGCGAATTCGCAGGAGAAGGTGATGAATGGCATCGGTAAACGTTTGCGCCAAGAAAGAAAACGTCTGAAATTGACACAAAGCGCACTGGGCGCCATCGGTGGCGTGGAAGCCAACGCTCAGGGGCATTACGAAAGCGGGCAGCGACTGCCCAGGGCAGATTATCTGTTCAAGATCGCCGCCGCCGGCGTGGACATTACCCGCGTCGTCACGGGAGTAGAGGCCTCGGCCCGCGTTGAATTGCCCTCGTTTTCGACGATGCAGACCCATGAAGAGTCGGAGAGTGAAGCCGATCTCGACAGCTCGGAAAGCATGGTGAAAATCATCAGCCAATTGCGCCAGAGCCTGTGGATCACGGCGAATGCGTTGTGCGAAGTGACCCGACTGGTTGACTCCGAAGCGCCGCGCTCGAGCGCCGATCATGTCGAAGATCACCTGAAGGTGTTGCAGGGCGACGCTGACATGTTCGCGGCCCTGGCGTTGGCGAAAGTCCAGAAAGCCGCCCACGAAACCCACTGATCCCGATCAGGGTCACTGACAACTGCACCTCTCGGATGGTAGCCTTGCGCCATCCAGGGAGGTTTCGATGAGCAGATTTCCAGTAATGTCCGCAGCGTTCATGACGTTGCTCTTGTGCGGCATGGCAAATGCCGACGTATTCAAGTGCGTCGCCGCCAATGGCGCGATCAGTTTCGCCCAAAGCCCTTGCCCGACCTACGTGGGCGAATCCACAGCTCTGCGCCCGCCTCCGTCTCGACTTTCCAGCGAATGGGAGGAGACCGACTTTCCCTATCGCCTGAACAAGAACGCTACCGAGATTTTGCAAGTCAGCCGGCGCAGAAAGTTGATCATCACCAACGAGCGTGAAATTGCCGACCGGCTGCAAAGCATCCGCCCGCCTCCCCCTGGCCTGCCCTCGACGTGCGTCGCCCCTCGCTATGAAAGCGCCTGCTTCGATCCTTCCGGCGGCCGTGTTCGTCAGCCCGTCAAAAGCGGCCTGATGAAGTCCTCAGGAAACTGACTGCGCCGCCTGCTTACTGCTCGCACGCGAATCGCGGCTTGTCGCTTAAGGCTTGCCACTCACCATTACTTCTCAATTTTCTGAACTAAGTTTTTACCGGCGCCGATGTGACGCCCCGTGAGAGCTGCTTACAGTCGGGCCCCATCGCCAGAATCACAAAAACGAGCCGGCCATGACCTCCACCGACACCCGCCACGACGCCGTTCAACACGCCGCACAAGCGCTGATCGACGCGTTCGCCCGCAACGACACCGAGGCCTACTTCGCCGCATTCGCCGAAGACGCCACCTTCCTCTTTCACACCCTCCCCGACCCCCTGCTGTCCCGCGCCGCTTACCGCGATGTGTGGGCGGGCTGGCAGGCCGACGGCTTTGCGGTGCTCGGTTGCCAATCGCGCAACGTGCACATCAGCGTCCAGGGTGATGTGGCGATTTTCATGCACGACGTCGACACCCACGTCCGCTTCGGCGATGAAGAAAGCCATTTCAGCGAGCGCGAAACCATTGTCTTTCGGCACTATGGCGCGCGCTGGCTGGCCTGCCACGAACACCTGTCGGTGAAAACGGGCTAGCCCGGACGTGCCATCAAATGGCGAGCGGCCCTGAGAGGCTGCCGCCCGCACAACCACTGCTTGACCTGATTCATGGTCGCAATGCCGACCACTGCCAATGCCACGATCGGGTTCACCGGTCGAGACAACGGGCCAGCGCTTGTGCGCCGGCCTTATAACAACACGACAGCGCGCAGGAACATCCCATGGCTCACCCCACCACCACGATCGAAACCTTCGGAGTCGAACAGATCCCTGACCATCAGCGCGACGCTGCGCCCCTCGACCTATTTCGTCTGACCTTCGGCGGCGCCAACACCTTCGCCACCGCGGTGCTCGGCAGCTTTCCGGTGCTGTTCGGCCTGTCGTTCCAGGCCGGCGTCTGGGCCATCCTGCTGGGGGTCGTGCTCGGGTCGATCATCCTGGCGCCAATGGGTTTGTTCGGCGCCCTCAACGGCACCAACAATGCGGTTTCTTCCGGCGCGCACTTTGGCGTTCACGGCCGCATTGTCGGCTCGTTTCTGTCACTGCTAACGGCGGTGGCGTTCTTCTCGCTGTCGGTCTGGAGCTCTGGCGATGCGTTGATCGGCGGCGCCAAACGCATGGTCGGCCTGCCGGAAAACGACATCACCCTAGCGCTGGCCTACGGCGTTTTCGCCGTGCTGGTGCTGGTGGTGTGCATCTACGGTTTCCGCTTCATGCTGTGGGTCAACAAGATCGCGGTGTTCGCTTCAAGCCTGTTGTTCCTGCTTGGCCTCTTTGCGTTTAGTGGCAGCTTCGATGCGGGCTTCGCCGGCACGGTCAATCGGGGCAGCGAGGGCTTCTGGGCGGCGTTCATCGGGGCGGCGCTTCTGGCGATGAGCAATCCGGTGTCGTTCGGTGCGTTTCTCGGGGACTGGTCGCGCTACATCCCACACCAGACATCGAAAAAACGCATCATGGCGTCGGTGTTTCTGGCACAGATCTGCACGCTGATTCCGTTTCTGTTCGGGCTCTGCACGGCGACCATCGTGGCCACCCAGGCGCCGCAGTACATCACCGACAACAACTACGTCGGCGGCCTGCTGGCAGTATCACCCAGCTGGTTCTTTCTGCCGGTGTGCCTGATCGCGATCATCGGCGGGATGTCGACCGGCACGACGTCGCTCTATGGCACCGGGCTGGACATGTCGAGCATGTTTCCGCGCCTGCTCAATCGTGCCCAGGCGACAATTCTGATCGGCATCGCGGCCATCGCTTTCATCTTCATCGGCCGTTTCGCGTTCAATCTGGTGCAAAGCGTCTCGACCTTCGCGGTGCTGATCGTCACCTGCACCTCGCCGTGGATCGTCATCATGGTGCTCGGCCTGATCGTTCGCCGTGGCTTCTATCACCCGGCGGACCTGCAAGTGTTTACGCGGGGTCAGAGCGGTGGCCATTACTGGTTCGAACACGGCTGGAACTGGCGCGGCCTGGGCGCGTGGCTTCCGAGCGCGGCGGTGGGCCTGTGCTTCGTCAACTTGCCGGGGCAGTTTGTCGGTCCGTTAGGCAATCTGGCGGGCGGCATCGACATCAGCCTGCCGATCACCCTTGGCCTGGCGGCGCTGCTGTACATCACCTTGCTGCGCACTTTTCCGGAACCGGTTGGGGTGTATGGCCCCCACGGCCCTCACCCGCTGCTGGGTGATAACGCACACCGCAATGTGAAGAAGCCGATGGCGATCGGTTGATATTCCGACGCCGTTGACCGAGGGCTCGCTGCAAAGCGGGCCCTTTTTGTTCGGCGGCCTGCGCACGGGGCTACCCCGACCGACGGGGCGTGTGCCGCTGGCGCCAGTGATTTACATCACGCACAATCGCCCCTCACCTCAGCATCCCACCCACAGCAACACGTCAGCTCGACCCACAGGAGATCACCCCCGCATGAACGCAAACGACTGGACCGAAGCTGCCTTGGCGAAGTACATCGTGACCAATCCGATGTTGCAGGCTGAGATCCAGGATTTGAGCCCGAAAGAGCAGCAACAGCAGACCCTCTGGGCCTTCGAAGACGAAGCCGAAAATCTGGGCATCCCGACCTGGGAGCTGGCGCTGACTTTCATTGCCGAAACCCCCGAGCAGTTGAAGGAGTTGCGCCTTGCTGCACACAAGGAAGCGGCCGAGGCACTGGACATGGACTGGGAAGAGTACTGCGAACTGAACGAAGTCGAGGTTTAACCGCGCCCTCTCCGCTTGATCTCAGGGTCGCCAGGCCTGGCGCCCCGCCCCCTGACTTGCCAGTCATCCTTTGCGCTTTACCTTGCCCTGCCGGGGGGGTTACGTC
>NZ_JASCOY010000104.1:0-15604 GCF_029960075.1 Pseudomonas sp. PS02290 | reverse complement strand
GTCAGCGTTTTACTGACTGACCCACCGCGTTCGCGGGACACCCCGCGCTCCTGCATTGCGAATCCCATTCATCCCCTCACAACTGTGGAATCCGACCATGCAGGCGTTTGTGAAAAGCTGTGCCCTGGCCCTGACGCTGGGACTGTCAGCGACCTCCTTGCAGGCCGCGGAAAAGGTCATCTTCGACACCGATTTCAACGTGCTCAACGACGACGGCCAGGCTTTCATCATGCTGGCGCAACTGCACGCGCAAAAGCGCATCGACCTGCTGGGCATGACCCTCGTCAGTGGCAACGCGTGGGTTGATCAGGAACAGGTCGATGCGCTGAAGGCTGTCGAGCGCATGGGCGTGGAAAAGGACATCGGCGTGTACTCCGGCGCGGCCTACCCGCTGCTGCACGACTTCGCCACGTATGATCAGGAAAAAGCCCTGTTCGGCGCAGGCTGGCCGGGGGCGTTCAAGACCCCGCGTCCGACCTCGGCCTCGCAACTGGTTTCGCCGCCGGACGGGCTTGCAACGCACACTGCATTGCGCAGCGAATCCGCCGCGCAGTTCATCGTCGACAGCGTGAAGAAAAACCCCCACGAGGTGACCATTCTCGCCGTTGGCCCATTGACCAACATCGCTCTGGCGATTCGCAGCGCGCCGGAAATCGTGCCGCTGATCAAACGCATCGTGTACATGGGCGGCGCCATCGAGATCCCCGGCAACACGACGCCAGCGGCGGAATTCAACTGGTGGTTCGACCCCGAGGCCGCAAAAATCGTCCTGCGCTCGCCCATCGAACACGTGATTTTTCCCAACGATGTCTGCGAAAAGGTCATCTTCGACAGCTCGGTCTACCAGCGCATCGTCGCCAGCAAAGGCGTGATTCCCAACCTGTACAAAACGGTGCTGGGGCCTGAGTTCGACAAGGACCCGAACCACCACAGCTTCACCTGGGACAGCCTGCCTGCGCTGTACCTGGTGCATCCGGAACTGGTCACCGAGTCCAAAGACCTGTGGGTCGATGTCGACGCCCACTTCGGACCGGATTACGGCCGCTCCATGGGCTACAAGAAGGGCGCGCCCGTCGGCACACAAAAGGCGAAAGTGGTGTACGCCGTGGATCAGAAGAAGTTCTGGGATGCGTACGTGGATCTGGTCACTCTGCCTGCGCCGGTCAAACGCTGATCGCCTCAGTTCGCGCCGTTCGTATGAAACGGCCCAACCGGAGGTAGGCAAAATCAGCCGATCAAGGCAATCAGCTGCTGGCGCTGGGCATCGGTAAGCAAAGGCCCTCTGGCGGCTTCGGCGTTTTCCTTCATGTATTTCGGATTTCCCGTACCGGGAATCGCGCACGTTACTGCCGGGTGCGAGATCAGAAACTTCAGCGCCAGTTGCGCCCAGCTCCTGGCCTGAACTTCTCCCGCCCACCCCGGCAGCGGCGTGTTGCGCAAGCGGCCGAGCAGACCGCCTCCACCGAACGGCCGATTGCAGATCACCGCCACCCCTCGCTCACGGCACAGCGGCAGCAGCCGCGCCTCGACAGCGCGATCGTCCATCGCGTAATTGATCTGCAGAAAATCGAACGCCTCGGCCTTCAGCGCAGCTTCCACCTCGACGTAGGCCGACGGGGTGTAGTGCGTCAGACCGATGTAGCGAATGCGCCCTTCTTCTTTCCACTGACGCAGGGTCGGCAGATGGGTCTTCCAGTCCAGCAGGTTGTGGATCTGCATAAGGTCGATGCGCTGGGTCCGCAATAGCCGGAACGACGCTTCCATCTGGGCAATGCCTTCGTCGCGCCCTCGAGTCCAGACCTTGGTCGCCAGAAACGCTGGCGATGACGGCTGATGGATCGCCAGCAACTCGCCCGTGGTTTCCTCGGCGCGGCCGTACATCGGCGAACTGTCGATCACCGTGCCGCCTGCGTGGAACAGCTGGTCCACCACGGCGGGCAGCAGTTTGTACGCATCGCTGCCGGGCTCGACATCGAACCCGCGATAGGTGCCAAGGCCGATCATCGGCAACGCTTCGCCGCTGGATGGAATGTCTCGCGTGAGCATGTTCCGCTCTCCTGATTGAACGGGCGAAGGGCCGGGGTGTGGCGGTTCGGATGCTGTGGCGTGGACGCCTGCACTTGCATCACCGACCGCTGAGTCAAACACCAACGCCGCCGAAGCACCCGCCGCCAGGGTGATCAGTCTTCTGCGGGTGAGCGGGCGTGGGTCGGTCACGGGCATGTCTCCGGGTCGGGCTGACGTGAGCGCACAGTGAATGGTCGACCCCACGCACGCGGCCTCGGTTCAAGTCCGCACGACCATCAGCGCAGATCGCGGGTTGGCGCTGGAACTCAATCATTCCTCCTATCGGCCCGGAGTGACGCAGAGCGCCTCGGGATGCATTCCCACGCAGAGCGTGGGAACGATCGGACATCAGCGCCTGGAATGGCCTCTTCCCGGCTGAAGCCGGTCCCACTAAACAGCAGCGCGTGCATCCCATGGCATCGGCGGCGCACTGTAGGACCGGCTTTAGCCGGGAAGCTCTTGATCTGCGCAGCGCTTTTGATCTTCACAGTCTGCCTCCGGGCAGACGCTCTTGATCTCGGCAGATACTGCGACCATCTGCGCAGATCGCGGGAACGCTGGGCAGCCCCATGCGTCACAACTCCATCTTGAACACTGGAGGACACAAAATGAAAACCGTTATCACCCTGAACGAACTCGCCAACGCAGACCTGCGCCCCTACACCGAAATCTGGCTGACCTCACCGACCGCCGTTCGCGAGCCCCACCACACCGATGACGAACTGTGCCTGTGGCGCGCCAATCAAGTGTTCTCCCACGACATGCTCAGCGAAGGCACCCATGGTCAGAACGTCATGCCGGTCTGGCTGGTGGTTGACGACATCGACGACTCTGAGCAGGTGCTTGAAGTCGAAACACAAGTGCGTGAACGCCTGCTGACCGCGGGGCTTGAAGGGGAGTTTTATCCAGCGGAGGTGGGCGAGCGGACTGACGGGGTCAAGTGATCTAATCAAGTGCGGAAGCGACGCGTAAGGCCGGCAAGCACCCGGCCAGCCTTTGCGTATCGCCGCGAGTTACCGCGATTTATGGCTTCAGCGCGTCATACGCTTCCAGCGCGTGCATCGAATAGATGTACGCAGCGCCCGCATTCAACGAGATCGCGGTAGCCAGGGCGGCGGCGACTTCTTCACGGGTCGCGCCCGCGGCGATGGCGGCCTGGGCATGGCTGGCCAGACACCCGTCACGGCGCGTGGTGACCGCGACAGCGAGGGAAATCAACTCTCGGGTTTTGGCGTCGAGGACGTTGTTTTCCGCGGCGGCTTCGCCAAGGGCCATGTAGGCCTTGATCATTTTCGGGTTGGATTTGGACAGCGCACCAAACGACTGTTTGATGGTGGAAACCAGATCGGGCCAGTTGCTGAACATGTTGGTATCTCCTGAGGGCGGCGACTAGACTGCGCCGGAACACCTTCAGTCTCCGCCAACCACGGCGCGGCGACTTGCTCGTTTGGCTCATTCTTTTGTCCGAAAGTCGCCTATGAACGCCATCGATACGCTCATCGCCCTCGCCGACATCCGCGGCAGCCTCGACCTTCGCTGCCAGTTTCAGGGCGATTGGGCCCTCGACCATGACCAGCAACCCCCGGGCACCTCGCCCTATCACATCGTGCTGGCCGGCCACTGCCACGTGGAGCTGGCCGAACGCCAACGATTGACCCTGACGGCCGGGGACATTCTGGTGCTGCCACGGGGCAGCCAACACCTGTTGCTGAGTCCCGGCCTGCGGGTTGCGCCCTCCCGGCCTCAGCGCGGGACTGACTCAGGATTACTGCCAGTGCAGCGCTTCGGTGACGGGGCGGAGCTGGATCTACTCTGCGGCCGCTTCATCCAACAGCCCCACGCAATGCTGTTCTCGTCTCTCCCCGATTATGTGAAGGTCTCGACCCAAGCGCTGGGCAGCGCCGACCCGCTGCCAGCCTTGGTCACGCTGTTGCGCAGTGAAGCGAACGCCAACCTGGCGGGGGGCCAGTTCATGGTCAATGCGCTGACCTCGGCGCTGTTCACCCTGGTCCAGCGCGAGCACCTTCGTCAGTCGCCGCAACATACCGGCAGCCTCGCGTTGCTGACGGACAAGCGGCTGGGCCGGGCGTGGCAGGCCATGCTGGAAAATCCGGCCCATGACTGGAACGTCGAAGCCCTGGCTGAATTGGCGAACATGTCCCGAGCGACCTTCATGCGCGCCTTCGCGAAACTCAGCGGCAGCTCGCCGTGGACGTTACTGACTCAAGTCCGCATGCAACGGGACTACGGTTTGTTGAGTCGGTCGAAAGAAGGCCTGAGTGACATCGCCGCCCAGGTTGGCTACCAATCCCAGGCGGCCTTCAGCAAAGTATTCAAGGACACCTACGGCATGGCGCCCGGTCAAATGCGCCGAAGCTTGCTCAGCAATATCGACGGGTGACCCAAGGCTTCACGCCGGCGGCGTGGCGCCCAGACGTTTCCACATCGGTTTGGTCAGGCGCTGTGTGTTCTTGTAACCGGCCCACGGGTCAGCCTTCAGCTTGCGCAACCGCTGCTGCAGATTGGCGATGTTCCACTGCGCCGAGGACTTCACCTCGGTCAGCTCGTCACGGCTGATCGGCACCGACACCGGCAACCCCGGCCGCGCCCTCGCCGAATAGGCCACCACGGTGCTGGCCCCCCGGCTGTTACGCAGGTAATCGATGAAAATCTTTCCGACGCGGTTCTTCGGCCCGGACGTCGCAGTGAATCGGTCCGGCAGCTCCCGGGACATGAATTGCGCCAGCGCCTTGGCGAAGGCTTTGACCGACTCCCAATCCGCCCGGCGCGCCAGCGGCACGACGATGTGCATGCCCTTGCCGCCGCTGGTCTTGACGTACGCATCCAGGCCCAGCTCGTCGAGGGTCGACAACGTCAGTTGTGTGGCTTCGATCATGCTGCGCCAGGGCAACTGGTCGTCCGGGTCGAGATCCAGGACGAAGTGGTCCGGCAGCTCGATCTGATCGTAGGTCGCGCCCCAGGTGTGCAGTTCGATGGTGCCCATCTGCGCCGCACCGACCAGTGCCTTGACGCTGTCGATCTCCATCAAACGCGCGTGGCCGGGGTCGAGCTTGGGGTCCAGCTGCTTGATGTTGGGGATCGCCATTCGCTCGGAATGTTTCTGGAAAAACTGCTCGCCCGCCACGCCTTCGGGGCAGCGCAACAGCGCCACGGGCCGATGGTCGAGGTGCGGCAAAATCCAGTCCGCCACCGATTCGTAATACTGCGCCAGCTCGATCTTGTGCAGACCGCTTTCGGCGTCGATCACCCGTTCGGGATGGCTGACCATCACGCCGGCCACGTCGATGCGGTCCTTGCCTGCACGCTTGCTGGCCGGCTTTGGCTTCTCGGCTGAAGGATCGGCGCGGGTCGTGGATTTCTTGCTCGGCGCTTTGGCTTTGGCGGCGCTGGGTTTGAACGGTGCCTTGATGTCTCTCGGCGTCCTGGGGTATTCGTGGACCACTTCACTGGCCGGCTTATCGCTGCGCAACGAAACAAACGCCGAGTGACGAATGATGCCGTCACGGGTCCATTCGCCAAACTCGACCTCCGCCACCAATGTCGGCTTTATCCAGTGCACACCCCGGCCCTGGGCGCTGGTAACCTTCTTCGCCAGCGGCGAGGCGTCCTGTTCCAGCGGCTTCATCTGCTCAAGCACGTCGCCGAGCATCTGCTGATTGAACCCCGTGCCGACCCGACCGGCATACACCAGACCCGCGCCCTCCTCGTTCACCGCCAGCAGCAGCGCGCCAAAACCATTGCGCGCGCCCTGAGGTTTGGTGAAGCCGACGACGACGAACTCCTGGCGCAGCTTGCACTTGAGCTTGATCCAGTCGGCATTGCGTTTGGACTGGTACACGCTGCCGGCCCGCTTGCCGATGACGCCTTCGAGGGACATCAGGCTCGCGCTTTCAATGATGTCGCGATGGCCGGCAGAGAAGGCTTCGGAGAACCGCAGCAGGCCCTTTTTCTGTCGCCCCAGCACTTTCTTCAGCGCCGCACGACGGTCTTCGACCGGCGTCTCCCGCAGGTCTTCACCATTCAGGAACGGCACGTCAAACAGGTAATAAATGATGTCCATGCTGCGGTCGATGTCGAACGCATTCTGCAGCGCCTGAAAGTCCGGCAACCCAGCGTCGTTGAGCACCACCACCTCGCCGTCCAGCCAGGTGTTGTCCAGTTTCAAATCGCCAACGGCTTTGGCCTGCAGCGGCAATCGATCGGTCCAGTCATTGCCGTTGCGGGTAAAGAACTTCACCTCGCCATCGATGATGCGGGTCAGAATCCGATAACCGTCGTACTTGATTTCGTAGAGCCATGTGCCTTCGGGCGGGGTGTCCATGAGCGTCGCCAACTGCGGCGAGAGCTTGGCCGGCACGCCGCTCTTTTTGGGTGAAGGCGTTTTGGCTTTTTTTTGCACCGGCTTTTTTGCGGGCGTCTTCGCGGCAGAGGTGTCGGCAGCGGGTTCAGATGCCGCCGATTTACGTTTGGCATTCTTGGCCGGCTTGCGTCCTTCGCCCACCGTTGCGCCACTGACCACGCTTTCCGGCTTGTCGACGACGATGTCGTATTCCTCGCCCGAGCGCACGGCATCGTCCTTTTCCTTGATCAACAGCCACTGCTCCTTGTCGCTGTTGCCGGGCAAGCGAGTCCGCACCAACGCCCAGTCGCCGGTGAGTTTCTCGCCGATCAGGGTGAATTTGAGCTTGCCGGCCTTGTAGGTTTCCTGCGGGTCGCCATGGGGCTGCCAGATGCCGCGATCCCAGACGATCACGTCGCCAGCACCGTATTGGCCCTCGGGAATGCTGCCCTCAAACGTGCCGTAACCCAGCGGATGGTCTTCGACGTGCACCGCCAGGCGCTTGTTCTTCGGGTCCAGGCTCGGCCCTTTTGGCACCGCCCAGCTTTTCAGCGTGCCATCCAGCTCAAGGCGAAAGTCGTAATGCAGGTTGCGCGCGTCGTGCTTGTGAATGACGAAACTCAGCGCCTTGCCTTTCTTGCTTCGCGTCTCGCCCTCGCTTTCCGCCGGCTCGGACGTGACATCGAAGTTGCGCTTGCGGGTGTATTCACTCACAGGTTTTGTCATGACGATGAACCTCTGCGCATTGGAACGGTGCATCTTTTAACGCTACTACAGGACACGCGTTCAAGAGGCCTTGGTGGTCTTCTTTCGGGGCGGAGCACGGCGCTTCGCCGGCGCATCGTCCTTGGACTCGGCTTTGCTTTTGCTCGCCGGTTTGGCTTTGGCAGGCGCCGCCTTCGCTGCAGTGCCGCGACCGCCCAGGCTGCGCTTGAGCAGTTCGGTCAGATCGATGACATCAGCCGACTTACGCTCAGTGTCGCCAGCATCGGTCTCGACGTTCTCGATCTTGCCTTCGCGGGCCTTGGTTTCCACCAGCGACATGATCTGGTCCTGAAAGGTGTCGCGGTATTCTTCGGCGTCCGGCGTCCACTCGGTGCTCATGTCTTTGATCAGGCGCTTGGCCATGTCCAGCTCGCTCTTGCTGAGCTTGACGTCGGTGGCTTCCTTGGGCAGCTCGAGGCTGTCGAGCCCGCGCACTTCCGAGGGCCAACGCAGCAGCACGAGCACGATCGCCGACTCCAGCGGCATCACCGCCGCCAGGTGCTGGCTGGTACGAATCACCACATGGGCCAGCGCCACCTTGCCGGTATCGACCAGCGCCTGGCGCAACAACGCGTAGACCTTTTCGCCGCGCTTGTCGGGGGCGAGAAAGTACGGGGTGTCGATGTGCTGCAGCGGTATCTGGTCGCTGTCGACGAAACCGAAGATGTCG
Organism: Pseudomonas sp. PS02290; assembly: GCF_029960075.1. NCBI lineage: Bacteria > Pseudomonadati > Pseudomonadota > Gammaproteobacteria > Pseudomonadales > Pseudomonadaceae > Pseudomonas > Pseudomonas sp. PS02290. Next base: position 7,742 of record NZ_JASCOY010000104.1, on the reverse strand, counting down.
ATGGTCTGGGTTGATTTGGGGTGCGCCGAGCGAATTTCGTCCTCGCTGATGACGACGTAACGCCCTTTCTCGTACTGCACGCCCTTGACGATGTTTTCCTTATTGATCTCCTTGCCGGAGACCTTGTTGATGCGCTTGTAACCGACCGGGTCCATGCTGCGCTTGTCCAGCCAGTCGAAGTCGACACCCTGGCGGGACGTCGCCGACACCAGCGCCACAGGAATATGCACCAGCCCAAAACTGATCGCGCCTTTCCAGATTGCCCGAGGCATATTTTTATTTCCGATGGGGTGTGAGGGGGGTATGTGTAAGCAGTGACCGAAGCGCACGTGGAAAAGTTTCGGCCGGGCGACCGGAACGTCGCTATTGTCGTGGGCTGCACGGCTTTGGTGCGGGTAAGGCGTCACTCCATAACGTGCGCCGACCAACGCTGCGCCATTCCACTGCCACCCCTTCTTAACGCAACGAAAAGGCGTTAACCTCGCGCCACTCTTTTTTGCACGCCGTACCAGAATCGTTCTGCCGAGCCTGCAACCTCTCCAGGTATTCCCATGACGTCCATATCTCCTGCTGCCCACGGCGCCACCATGACCAAGGGCCTGGCGATGCTGTTCGCGTTCTGCTGCGGCGCGATCGTTGCCAACCTGTATTACGCCCAGCCCATCATTGGCTTGATCGCACCGGACATCGGCCTGTCCGGCACACTCGCCAGCTTCATCGTGTCGCTGACCCAGATCGGCTACGCGCTCGGCCTGTTCTTCCTCGTGCCGCTGGGCGACTTGCTGGAAAACCGTCGCCTGATGATCGTCACCACCTGCGTCGCCATGCTCAGTCTGCTCAGCGCCGCGTTCGCGCAGACGCCCAACCTGTTCCTGATCGCTTCGTTGCTGGTGGGTTTCAGCTCGGTGGCGGTACAGATTCTGGTGCCGCTGGCCGCCAACCTCGCCCCGGAAGAAACACGCGGGCGCGTGGTCGGCAGCATCATGGGCGGCCTGCTGCTGGGGATTCTGCTGGCAAGGCCCGCTGCCAGCCTGATCGCCGACCATTTCGGCTGGCGCGCGGTGTTCGGCACGGCCGCTGTGGTGATGCTGCTGATCAGCGTGGTGCTGGCGACCACCATTCCGAAACATCAGCCTGCCCACAGCGCCACGTATGGCCAGTTGCTCAAATCGTTATGGACCCTGCTGCGCAAACAGCCGGTCCTGCGCCAGCGCGCGTTTTATCAGGCGTGCATGTTCGCCACCTTCAGCCTGTTCTGGACCGCCGTGCCGCTGGAACTGGCGCGCAATCACGGCTTGTCGCAAAGCCAGATCGCCCTCTTCGCCTTGGTCGGGGCCATCGGCGCCATCGCCGCGCCCATCGCCGGCCGCCTGGCCGATGCCGGCCACACCCGCGTCGCCAGCCTGTGCGCCATGCTGTTCGCCGCACTGAGCTTTCTGCCCAGCCTGATCGAGCCGGGCTACGCCGTGATCGGCATGGCAGTCACCGGGGTCATCCTCGATTTCTGCGTGCAGATGAATATGGTCCTCGGCCAGCGCGCGGTCTACGCCCTCGACGCCAAAAGCCGCAGCCGGCTCAACGCGCTGTACATGACCAGCATCTTTATCGGCGGCGCGATTGGCTCGGTGGTCGCCAGTGCGCTGTATAACCATGGTGGCTGGGTCTGGATTGTGATCGTGGGGAGTGTATTTCCGGTGCTGGCGTTATTAGGGTTTTTGAAAACTCACGGCCGTGAATAACGGAGCACGGCCCGCGCAGGATGCTCAGGCCAAAGGCGTGAGGCGCTGATCGCCACTCAAGAAAAAACCGCCGATATCGGCGGTTTTCTTTTGAGGATTCAGTTCCTGATCCCAGCCATCGGGCCGGCGGGCTCAAGCTCTCTTTCAATCTCGAGCGCTCCGCGCAGGAAGTGCATCTGCGAGGGGATTATTTCAACAGCGCGCTTGCGCGCTGAGGCTCGGAACTCAGCGATCGACTGCAGTTTTTCTCTGCGTTTCCTTGTGTTCATGAGCACCTCCCTGCCCTGGTTGAGAAAGTCATATTAGGAACGACCTGCCGAAATGACAAGGCATCCATCCGCATCGAACTGGAAACCCAACCTTTGGTAGTAACTCACCACACCTGGCTCGGGGCTCTCAATCTGGATGACTTCACAGCCCAGCATCCTTGCGTAAACACCTACCGCTAGAAACATCAACCGGGCCACCAGTCCTTTTAGGGGATGGTTCGTGTTCGGCTGCCCCTCGAGCAGGATGACCTTGATCCGCAAACGGCTCCTTCGCGGTGTTGCATAACACAAACCGCAAAGTTCATCGGCATGCCAAAGGGCGAGATCGAGCCCTCTGGCATCTTTGCGCTTCCACCACGGTACGTCCCCCCATGGATATGAGCTGCCATACCACCCATGACTGATCTCTATCGCGGCTGAATCTATAGGCGCAAAGCGTATTAACCCTCCATTGACACCCAGCGCGTTCAGCTTGAGCGAGTTGCCAACGGCGTTATTGACCTGCTGGCGCGCCTCCGATTTAAGGATCTGATCACGCAGTTTGGTGTCCTTTCCATGCCTTCCCATCGCCATATTCGTCCAAACCCGAGGCAGCGAATAATGGCGAAAGCATCCGACCAGCATGCGGTACATATTTATCGCGACCGAAATTTTGGCCTTTCGAACGATCAACTCTTTCGGGTTTGCCGCCTGCACGGCCTGGTAAAGACGTTTACGCAGCCGATCCAACATTTGCGGGGCTGGTCACGAATCAAGGCCTATTCGTCGATCAGACAATCGCCTCAAACCCCCTCCGCAAATCCTCAATCAACGCCTCCACATCCTCCAGCCCAATGTGCAGCCTCAACAACGGATTCAGGGATGTGTCCGGACCGTTATCACGATCACCGACGTTCGCGACGATGATCAGGCTTTCGAACCCGCCCCACGACGCGCCCAGGCCGAACAGTTGCAGCGCGTCGATGAAACGTTCCAGATAGCGGGGGTCGGCGTCCGCGAGTTCGAAGGTGAGCAAGCCGTTGCTGCCGCTGAAGTCGCGCTTCCACAGGGCATGGCCCGGATGATGGGGCAGCGCAGGATGGAACACGTTTTTGACCTGCGGCTGTTCCAGGAGCCAGTGCGCGACCTGCAAGGCCTGGCGCTGGTGGACGTCCAACCTTGCCGCCAGGGTGCGGGCGCCGCGCAGCACCAGATAAGCATCGTCCGGGCTCACGGTGTTGCCGAAGGTGTCGGTCATGACGGCCAGACGCTGCCAGACGGCTTGGGTGGTACAGACGCTGCCCATGACCACATCGCTGTGACCGCTCAGGTATTTGGTCAGGGCCATGATGGAAATGTCGGCGCCCAGGGCCAGAGGCCGGTACTGATACCCGGAGCCGTAGGTGTTGTCGACTGCCAGCAAAATCCCTTTCGACTTACACAGCGCAGCAATCATCGGCAGATCGCACAGTTCATACAGCAGCGAGCCGGGAACTTCGGTGTAGACCATTCGGGTGTTGGCTTGCAGCTGCTGCGCCAAGCCGCTGCCGTCGGCAGAAAAGTAGCTGTACTGGATACCAAACGGCGCCAGGAATGCTTCGGCGATCTGCCGCACCGGTGAATACACCGCGTCAGTAATCAGCACATGGTCGCCTGGGCGCAGGTAGGCCAGAAATGTCTGCGCAACCGCTGCCAGGCCGGTACCGAACAGGCGAGTGCGGTAACCGCCCTCAAGCTCGGTGATCAGGTCTTCCAGTTCGAACGCGGTCGGGTTACCACGCGCGCCGTAGCTCAGGACACGCTCAGTGTCGCGGCGCTTGCGTGCGTCGCGCATGTCGCCAAGGCTATCGAATAACACAGTGCTCATTCGCGTGACCGGCGGGTTCACGCCGCGCGGCCCGTCGCCCTTTGCGCCTCGGGCGGCATGCACCAGCCGGGTACGAACGCGATCATCTTCTGCGATGGCCGACAAGGGCTTGAGACTGGCGATCTCCTGCTCGGTCATTTGCCCCAACAGACCGATCTCCCAGGCCAGGTACTGCCGGGCCGCCGCTTTGTTGCCCGAATGACGGTCATGGGTGAAAAACAGAAAATCAATGCAGTCCTCGTCAGGCGGATCACCGGCGCTTTCGCTGAGGTTGAAACCTGCCGCCTGCCATGCATTGAAATTCAGCCAGCGCACCGAGCCGCGCAGCTCCTCCGGCAACTCCAGTGCAGCCAGCGCCGCCACGGCCGATTGCTCCGCCACCAGCACGACGGGGCTGCCTTGCCCAACCACATCGGCAGCCAAGCGAGGACGGATCGACCAGCGCGACCCCTCGATATGGCCTTTACGAAACGCCATGCTGCCGCGCAGGTCGATCAGCACGACCGTATTGTCTCGGAGCGCATCTGCCAGTTCGGCAGCGCCCACTTCAGCCAGGGGCGGCAAGACACCGGAGTTGTCGATCGGCAGGTGCAAGCCGCTGTTCAACCCGCCTTCCAGTACATAGGCGTCATGGCCCAGCTGACGCAGCCAGGCGGCGACGATCGGCGCGCGCACGCCGTCGTTGTCCACCAGCACCAACCGCGCCTGACGCACACCGATGTACAGGTCGGTGCTCTGAATCAACTGCCCACCCGGCGTGTGTTGCGCGCCCGGCAAACTGCCCAGCGCAAATTCTTCCGGGGTACGCACGTCGCACAGAAACAGACTCCGGGATTCGTCGGCAGACCACGCCAGAACCTGCGGCGCATCCACCGCCTGCACCCCGGCGCGCCGGGCGAGATGTTGAGCCGCCTGACGTTGCGCCTCCAGCGAAGCGCCCGGCGGGACGTTCGGGTATCGGCGCTCGCCGCCATGTTCCAGCGGCAAGTCGGCGAGGTACCAGCCCTGGGTGCCGTTTTCGAGGGCGTAGACCGGATTTCTTACCCCCAGGTCGATCAGCGTCTGCGCGCCGATGATGCTGCGCGTGCGGCCGGCGCAATTGACCACGATGGGCGTGGTGTCATCCGGCACCAGCTCGTTAAGCCGATAGCCCAGCTCGCCATTGGGGCAGCAGACGGAACCGGGAATGGTCATCTTGCGGTATTCATCGAACGGCCGGCCGTCCAGCAACACCAGTGGCGTGCCACTGGCTTGCATCGCCGCCAGCTCGGAGGCGCTGATGTGTGGCGTATGGCGGGCCTCTTCGACCAACTCGCCAAAGGCCTTCGACGGCACGTGTACTCCGGCAAACAGCTCCCGTCCGGCGGCGCGCCAGCCATCGGTGCCGCCCTCAAGAATATGCACGCCGCTATAGCCCAGCGCTTCAAGACGCTGCGCGGCACGTGAGGCGAGGTCGCCATCATTGCGGTCGTAAACCACCAGGCGAACCCGAGGATTGGGGGCCAGGCGATGCACGTCCAGCTCAAGGCGGCTATAAGGCAGATTTACCCCATGAAACAGATGCGCTTCACCGTACTGGCCGTGTTCACGAACATCGAAGACGGCGATTTCCTGCCCGTCGAACAGCCAGGCGTGTAATTGGTGCGGGGTGACTTTCTGGCTCATGACGTTCTCGTGATTCTGTTGTAGAGCGACATCAGGCGTAGGCCTTGATCGACGGGGCCATTTGCGAGGCGTTGTAATTGAGCACCTTGCCTTCCTGGTTCACGCCATAGCGCCCGTTCAAGGATTCCAGCGGGCGCCCGTACAAGTGGAAATGCAGGGTCGGTTGCTCGCCCTCGACCTTGATGCCGTGCAGGTCTTCACCGAGGAAGCTGATGGGCGTTCCGGGCTGCACCACCACTTCCTTTTCCAGCGCGAGCCGGGCGATTGCCGGATCACTGCCGTCGTCCGTGCGCGCCCACACGTAATTGATCTCCTGCCCCTCGACCGCAACGATCACCGCCCAGGTTTCATGGTTGTGGGGCAGCGTACTTTTGCCCGGCAGCAGTGAGTTCATGTACAGCGTCGGGGTCTCGCCGTCGTCGTTCAGACGGTAGCGGAACGCGGTGTCGCCCTCCCCCGGCACGGGTGCAGGAAAGGTGTCGAAGTTGAACAGATCACGACGCTCCGCCAGTCCCTCGAGTAGCGTAACGATGCTTTTCAATGCCTCGCGATCGACGCCGCGCTGGTGAATCGCGCGTATCTGTTGCAGAAAGGCTTCGACGACTTGGCTGCGGTTCTCGATGCTCATCAGGTGCTCCTTATGTGTGTTCAGGCCAACAGGCCCGGCTCAGACCGACAGGCTGTAACGGCTGATATTGCTCAACAGAAACGGGTCGCCACTGGCGACCGGACGGCGTCCGGCGTCGCCCAGGGCATGGCGCAAAAACGTCTGGGTCCGCTCATGGGTCGGGCGCTGGAAGATGTGTTCGGGGCTGCCGTGCTCGACGATCAGGCCGTTTTCGGTGAAATACACGACATCGCTGATGTCCTCCGCGAAACGCATTTCGTGGGTGACCAGCACGCAGGTCATGCCCTCTTCGGTCAGCTCGCGAATCACCGCCAGCACTTCACCGACGGTCTCCGGGTCGAGGGCCGACGTCACTTCATCGAACAGGATCAGTTCCGGCCTCATCGCCAATGCCCGCGCAATGGCAACGCGTTGCTGCTGACCGCCGGACAGCTGACCCGGATAGGCATCGGCCTTGTGTTCCATGCGCACTTTGGCGAGCAGTTCGTGCGCGTGCTTTTCAGCGTTGGCCGCTGATTCGCCCAGCACTTTGCGCGGCGCGATCACCAGATTTTCCAGCACCGACAAATGCGGGAACAGGTTGTACTGCTGGAACACGAAGCCCACGCGTTTGCGCAGTTCGATGCGCTGCGCCTCGGTCTTGAGCGTGTGCACATCGGTGTCGCCCACGCGGATGCTGCCGCGCTCGGTCTGCAGCAAGCCGGTGATGCAGCGCAGGATGGTCGACTTCCCGGAACCCGAAGGGCCGATGATCGACACCGCCTGGCCGCGCTGCACGTCGAGGTCGATGCCCTTGAGCACCCGATTGCTGCCAAACGACAGGTGAATGTCGCGCAGACTGACCAGCGGTTGCTCGGCGCGCGTGTCAGGAGAAGGCATAACGTCGCTCCAGGAATTGAGTGAATCGGGAGATCGGATAGCAGTAGGCGAAAAACAGGGCCAGCACGCTGAAGTAGATCAGCACCGTGAAGCCGGTCCGGTTGACCGTATTGCTGGCAATCTGCGCGGTGTCGATCAGGTCATGCACACCCACCAGCGAGGCCAGCGCGGTGCCCATGGTGATCACGGCATAGAGGTTCATCCACGGCGGCAACATGCGCTTGAAGCACTGCGGCAGGATGATCGAACGGAAGATCTGCCCGCGTGTGAAGGCCAGCGAGCGGGAGGCTTCCCACTGCGTGCCGGGTATCGAACCGATGGCGCCGCGAAAGATTTCCGCGACGTTGGCGCTGGCGGGCAACGCCAGGCCGAGGGTGACTTTCACCCAGTCCGGAAACGAGATCCAGGACGTACCGATGTGCAGCTCGAATGGGAAAACGTAGGTGGTGAAATAGATCAGCACCAGCCAAGGCGCGTTACGAAATACCTGCACCCAGATCTTCGCGGGCAGCCGGGTGATCCACAGCGGCGACACCGCCAGCGCACCCACCAGCAGGCCGAGCACGGAGCCGATGGCAATCGCCAGCAGGCTGATCAGAATGTTCTGGGCAAAGCCCGTCGCCAGCGCTGGCGACCACTCCAGGAGCGCCGCAAACACCGGGCTTTTCGGGGCGCCGAAGACCAGCCAGAGCAGCACCGCGGCCAGCAGCACCAGC
>NZ_JASCOY010000103.1:0-15756 GCF_029960075.1 Pseudomonas sp. PS02290 | reverse complement strand
GCTGAACCCGGTCCCACGAAAAGCAATGCAGTCCACTGGATCACCGCGGACTGATAGTGGGACCGGCTTCAGCCGGGAAGGCGGCAGACGTCACGCTACAAAAACAACGGACGGTGACGCCCAAACCAGCAACTGACAAACCGACCTCCGCCTTCAGCCATCGGCATGCGACAATCATGCACCGAACACCGTCGGCCCTTTTACGGTCTGACGTTGAGACTCTCCCCGCGGATGAACCCGATGATCAATGCCCTCGTCTTTTTCGCAACCGTGATCGGCATGGAAGGTTTTGCCGTGTTTGCGCACAAGTACATCATGCACGGCTGGGGCTGGGGCTGGCATAAGTCGCACCATGAGCCGAGAACCGGCTGGTTCGAGAAGAACGATCTGTATGCCGTGGTGTTCGCCGGCTTCGCCATCATGCTGATCGCGCTGGGCACTGCAGGCGCCCATCCGCTGGAGTGGATCGGCGCGGGCATGACCGCCTACGGATTTCTGTATTTCATTGCCCACGACGGCCTGGTGCACAAGCGCTGGCCGTTCAAATACGTGCCGCGCAATGGCTATCTCAAGCGCCTGTATCAGGCGCATTTGATGCATCACGCGGTGTCGGGTAAAGAGCGTTGTGTGTCGTTCGGCTTTCTCTACGCGCCGAGCGTCACTCGATTGCGCGCCCAGCTTCGACGCTTGCATGACGGCCCGTTGCACAAGTCCGACCCGGACGTTGCCAAAGCTTCGCCGGTCGCGCCGGCCAGTGCCGACCTCGAGACGCGCTAGCCTTCCACGCCCCCACCAAGACCAGACGCAGCTTGTCCAGCTTGCTGGTCGAGACCCGCGCATCCCACGCCCGGGCGCCGCGTTCCCTGACCTTCACGCCGATCTCCCGATAGACGCAACCCGCCGTCGCCACCGCCCACGCCGATCGCCATGGCAGCGCGGTCAGGCCGGCATTGGCGCTCTCGTAATACGGCTCGGCCATGTCCACCAGACGCTTCGCCAGCACCGCCACCGCCGGGCGAAACTCCAGAGCTGCAAGGCGATCATGGGGAATGCCCAACTCATCCAGCCATTCCGTCGGCAAGTAGCAGCGCCCCACCGAGGCGTCTTCGACGATGTCCCGCGCGATGTTGGTCAGCTGAAACGCCAGACCCAGATCACAGGCCCGGTCGAGGGTCGCGTCGTCACTCACGCCCATGATCTGCGCCATCATCAAGCCGACCACGCCGGCCACGTGATAGCAGTACTCCAGCGTGTCTTCGATGCGTCGATACTCGCGCTGGCTGACGTCCATCGCGAACCCGTCCAGATGCTGCAGGGCATAACGCTGCTCGATGCCATGGCGCAGGACAACCTCCCTGAACGCCTCGAACGCCGGACTGTGGGTCGGCGTCCCGGCGTACACGGCTTGGGTCTGGGCGATTAGCCGTTGCAGTCTTTCGGTGACTTCCTGCTGACTGACCACCGTCGCCGAATGCCCCGCTTCCTGACCGTCAATGACGTCGTCGCAATGCCGGCACCACGCATAGAGCATCACCGCGCTGCGACGGGTCACCGGGTCAAACAGGCGTGACGCCGCCGCGAAGCTTTTCGAGCCGACTTCGATGCTCTGAGTGGCGTGGTCGAGCAGCGCCTGATCGGCGACGCTCATGAGTGTAAGTCCTCCAGCATCAGCCCGGCCGTGGCTTTGGCCGAACCGATGACGCCCGGCACGCCAGCGCCCGGGTGTGTGCCGGCGCCAACCAGGTACAGATTGCTCAGGCTCGCGTCGCGGTTATGGGGGCGGAACCACGCGCTCTGGCGCAGGATCGGCTCAAGGGAAAACGCCGAACCGAGGTGCGCATTGAGCTCGCCCTTGAAATCCTGCGGCGTGAAGATGCGGCTGGTGACCAGATCTTCGCGCAGCCCCGGCATGTAGTGCTTTTCCAGGTACTCGAAAATGCGGTCGCGGTAACGCGGCCCTTCCACTTCCCAGTCGATGTCGGCGTTGCCCAGGTGCGGCACCGGCGACAGCACGTAGTGGCTCGAACAGCCCGGTGGCGCCAGGCTCGGGTCAGTGATGCACGGCGCGTGCAGGTAGAGCGAAAAATCTTCGGCCAGCGCTGCGCCTTTGAAAATCTCCTGGATCAGCGCCTTGTACCGCGGGCCGAAGCACACGGTGTGGTGCTGCAACTGGGGCTGCGGGCGCTTGAGCCCGAAGTGGATGACGAACAGCGAATTACTGAAGCGCTTGCCTTTCAGCCGTGCGCCTTCCTTGACCCCGCGGGGATGGCCGCCGAGCAGCTCGGCGTAGGTGTGCATGACATCGGCGTTGGAGGCCACGCAATCGGCGTTGATCTGCCGACCATCCTTGACCCGCACGCCGGTCACTCTCTGGCCACTGGTGTCAATGCTGGCGACATCGGCGTTGAGCTCGACACGCCCACCGATGTCTTCGAACAGCTTGACCATGCCCTGCACCAGCGCGCCGGTCCCGCCCTTGGGAAACCACACGCCCCACTGCCGTTCAAGGGCGTGAATCAGCGTGTAAATGGAGGACGTCGCAAACGGGTTGCCGCCGACCAGCAGCGAGTGAAAGGAAAACGCCTGGCGCAGTTTGTCGTCCTCGATGAACTGCGACACCATCGAATACACGCTGCGCCACGCCTGCAACTTCGCCAGCTGCGGGCCGGCCTGGACCATGTCGCGGAAGGACAGAAACGGCACCGCCCCGAGCTTCAGATAACCCTCTTGAAACACCGCTTTGGAGTACGCCAGAAAGCGCTGATAGCCGGCGACGTCCTTGGGGTTCATCGCGGCAATCTGGGTGTCCAGGGACTGCTGATCGTTGGCGTAATCGAACTTCGTCCCGTCTTCCCAGCACAGGCGATAGAACGGCGACACCGGCAGCAACTCGACGTAATCCATGATGGATTTGCCGGCGGCGGTGAACAGCTCTTCGATGGCCGTCGGGTCGGTGATCACCGTCGGCCCCGCGTCGAAGGTGAAACCCTGATCTTCGTAGACGTAGGCGCGGCCGCCGGGCTTGTCGCGTTTTTCCAGCAGCGTCGTCTGCACGCCCGCCGCCTGAAGCCGGATGGCCAGGGCCAGGCCGCCGAAACCGGCACCAATCACAATTGCGGTTTTTGCTTGGGTCATGTCAATTCTCATGATGCTTAGGCAGGTAATGCTTGGGTAAGTAACGGGCAGCGGCTGTGACAGCCTCGTTGATCGGCACGGGCGGTTTGCCGGTCAGCACGCGCAGCTTGTCGGCCAGGGTGCTGCGGCCTGCGTAGAAACGGCTAATCAGACCTTCGGACAGGCCGTAGAACCGCTGCATCACCTGCCAGCGATTCGACGGACGTCCGGCCAGAAACAGCATGCGGTTGAGCAGCCGATAAAAACGCTGGGAGTGCCAGGCTTCCTGCGCGATGGCGCGGATGCCTGCGTCCAGTGAGTCGGCATCCCGCGTGGGTTGAGCAGCGATCCACTCCGCCAGCCGCACGGCATGGGGCAGCGAATAGCCGGTGGTGCAATGAAACAGTCCGGCGCGCAAACCGGATCGCGGCTGCCCCGCCGCCTCACGCCAGAACCCGGCGAAATCCCCGGCCAGGGTAATCGGCAGCACGCCCTGCTCTTCGCGCAGGCACTCGGCAATCTCCCAGCCATGGGCGGCAGCGTAATCGGCGATGTGCTGACGAAGCTGCTCGGCGGAAAACGAGTGGTGATCCACGTAGTGGGTGTCTTCGATCAGCAGGGTGTCGGCCGAAAAAGGCAGCACGTAGACGAAGCGATAGCCCTCACTCTGCGCGACGCGGGCGTCCATGATGATCGGCGCGGTCAGGCCGTGGGGCACCTTCAAGCGCAGCAACTGACCCAAAAATGCCTGCTGCCCCAACACCATGTGCGCCGTGGCCTGCACGCCGCGGCCGTCGATCACCGCGCGGGCCTGAAGCCGCTCGCCGCTGTCCAGCACGACGGTGCGCGGGGTCAGTTCGGTGATGCGTCGACCGGTCAGCAGCGCATCGCCCAGGGCGGGCTCGATGACCTCGGCAAAGCGTTCCGACGTAATGCTGGCGTAGCCGCTGTTCAGCCGCCGCGAACGTTGCGGGAAGTGCACGTCATAGGTCGCCCAGCGCTGCACCACCAGTGGCTGCAGCCATTGATGCTGCTCGGCCGTGAGGTCGCCTTCGTGGTAGGACCAGGTGTGGTTGCCGCCCAGGTGCGTCTGTTCTTCGATGCACAGCACGGACAGCTCCGGCCGTAGCTGCTTCAGGCGCCAGGCGATCAGCCCGTTGGCCAGTCCGCCGCCGGCGAGAATCAAGTCATGCGTCATGGCAACTGCCTCGCCAGCACCGGCTCGCCCGTGCGCACCACGGCTTCGACAATGTCGGCGGCGCGAGACGTGCCGCCGGCCTGGGCCAGTTCGGTCGCCAGTTGATCAAAAGGTTCGGTGGACAGCCCGCGCAGTTGCGTGAGCCGCTCACGAATCTGCCCTGCCCCGGCGCCGCGCCGCAGTTGCAGGCCAATGCCGGCGTGGGTAACCCGGGACGCCACGCCCGGCTGATCGAAGGCGATGGGCATGACCAGCATCGGCGTGCGCGCGACGATGGCGTCCATCACCGTGTTCAAGCCGCCATGGGTCACCACCGCATCGGCGTGTTGCAGCGCCCATTGTTGCGGCGCGAAGTCGGTCACCCAGGTCGCGCCGGCCTTGATCAGCCGCTGCTCCTGCCGGGCATCGAGCCCGCCGCAATGGGCCACCAGCAACTGCGCGTTCAATTGTCGGCTGGCCGTGGTGATGCGCTTGAACATGTCAAAACGAATGCCCTGTAGCGTGCCGAGGCTGGCGAAGATGAAAGGCCGCTCTGGGTCAATCGGCCACTCGCCCTGTTGTTCGGCTTGAGGCGCCCGCAGCGGCCCGACCGCGTGAAAATTCACAGGCGGATGCTGGCGGGGGAAATCGAAACCGGGGATGGTCTGGCTGATCTGCGCGTAGGGTGAAAGGCATTCATGCAGGCCGTCGCGGGGCTCGATGGCCAGTCGGCGTGACGCATCACGCAGCACCTTGCTCAAAGGCCTCATCAGCCAGTCGTACACCTTGCGGCTGCCTTCGAAGATATGCTGACTGCGTTCATCGGTGGCGTAGGCAAAGGGCATCACCGGCAGCGGCAGTTGCGGCTCGCGGTTGACCGGCAAGGCGCAGGCCACCGACACGTATGGCAAGCCCAGCCCTTCGGCGACCATCCCGCCTGCCGCTTCCATCTGATCGCAGAGCAAGGCCTCGATCTGCCGCACCGCCAGCGCAGACGGCAGCTCGGCGCACAGCATGCGGGTGGTGTCGCACAGGTCGCGGATCACCCGTCGCAGGCGCAGCGGATTATTCGAGCAGGCGGCACGGCGCAGCGCCGCTTCGAGGCTGCCCGGCGGATGACTGAGGGCGCCGAGGGCATGAAAGCCGATGCGCGGGTCGGTTAGCCAGCGCCGTGCATCGGCCTGTTGGAAAAAGGTCACCTGATGACCGCGGTCGATCAATGTCCCGGCCAACGCCTGGAACCCTTGAAAGTGGCTGTAGAACGCTGGCGCTACAACGGCAAAATGCGTCATGAGAGCAACGTCTGCAGGGTGTTGGGCGCCAGCAACCGGGCGCTGCGCAACGCGCGAAGGTCAGCCGAGCCGGTGCAGAAACAGGCGATGCGCAGCTGGCGGATGACAATGTCGAAGTGTTCGATGACTGCAGCCGTCGACAGGGTCGCGTTGCGCAGCACGCCTGCGGCCTGACCGACGACATCGGCGCCCAGACGAATGGCCTTGGCCACGTCGATGCCATTGTGAATGCCGCCGGATGCGATCAGCGGCGTGTCCGGCAAGGCCTGGCGAACCATGGCCAGGCTGACGGCGGTCGGAATGCCCCATTGCGCAAACGCCATGGCGACTTCGCGATCGGCCGCGTTCTCGGCGCGCTCGGCCTCGACCGCCGCCCAACTGGTGCCGCCAAGCCCGGCGATGTCCAGCACGTGCACCCCGGCTTGCACCAGCGCCTGCGCCACATCGACAGACAGGCCCGCGCCCACTTCCTTGACCACCACCGGCACGCCGACATCCAGCACCACGCGGTGGATCGCTTCGAGAATGCCCTGCCAGCGCCGGTCGCCACCCGCCTGAACCGCTTCCTGCAACGGATTCAGATGAATGATCAACGCATTGGCCTGAAGCATGTCGACCGCACGGCGGGCCATGTCCAGGCCGGCAGGCTCGATCAACTGCGCGGCGCCGATGTTGCCCAGCAGCGCGATGTCCGGCGCCAGACGCCGCAGTTCGCGGGTCAGGCCCTGATCACCGCCGCTTTGCAAGGCCACCCGCTGCGACCCGACGCCCATGGCGATGCCCAGCTCCTGGGCGGCTTCGGCCAGATGACGGTTGATCGCGGTGGCCCGGTCGGCCCCGCCGGTCATGGAACTGATGAGCAGCGGCGCGCGCAAGGCGATGCCCAGCAGTGAGCTGCTGACGTCAACGTCGTCCAGATTCAACTCCGGCAGCGCGCAGTGTTCGAAGCGGATGTCGTCCAGTCCGGAGAAGGAGGAACGCACGCTGGCGCGTCGGTCCAGCACGATATCAAGGTGATCGTCTTTGCGACGACCCATATCGCTGTGAGTCATACTCGCTCCCTGCAGCTGAATTATTGAACGGGCTATACGGTCTTCTGCATACGGAATCTTGTACAAAGCCGATTTTCCTGTACAACTTTGCCGTATCTTGAGGCATTAAGAAACAGCAGTCGTTCCGTGATGACCGGTCTCGCACGCCGAACCGCTCCGCGACGAACAGTTTTACCGCTAAAGCATAGGGAAAGACCGATGGCAGGTAACCTCGACACAACAATCAAATCGGGCTTTGCCGGGCGACTGGGAGACGTCCGGGCGGCCATCGAAACGCGGCTCTCCGAGCTGCTGCCCGAGTCCGGCAACGAGCGCGACCTGGTGGCGCTGGCCATGCGCGAATCGACGTTGGCACCGGGCAAGCGCATGCGCCCGGTGCTGTTGGTGCTCGCTGCCGAAGGACTGGTTGAGGACGGCCGCGAGAACAGCCGCACGATCAGGCGACAGGCCGTGGACCTGGGCTGCGCCGTCGAGATGATCCACGCCGCATCGCTGGTGCTCGACGACATGCCGTGCATGGACAACGCGTCGCTGCGGCGTGGTCAGCCCACGGTTCACCTGAAGTTCGGTGAAGACGTGGCGATTCTGACCGCCATCGCCCTGCTCAGCCGTGCGTTCGGTGTCGTCGCCACCATCAGTGATCTGGCCGCCACCACCCGCACCGAGCTGGTCGAAGTACTGGCCAATACGGTCGGCATGCAAGGCCTGGTGCGCGGGCAGTTTCAGGACCTGCGCGACGGCCAGCACAGCCGCGACGCGGACGAGATCGCCCTGACCAACAATCTGAAAACCGGCGTGCTGTTCGGCGCGATCATGGACATGGCCTGGCTGATCAGCGGCGCTCGGGAAGACCAGCGGCCGCTGCTGCAGAATTTCGCCATGGAGCTGGGCCAGGCCTTCCAGATGTACGACGATCTGCGCGACCGCTGCGCCGACAGCGACAAGGATCAAGGCAAGGACGACGGCAAATCCACGTTCGTTTCGCTGTACGGCGAGGACAAGGTCAGGCGCCAACTGGTGCTGCACCTGTCCAGCGCCGAGCAGGCCTTGCGTGAGGTCTACGGCGACGCCTCGACCATCGCCGGCTACCTGCGGTTGATCTTCGAGAAAGCCGCGGTCAACGGCTAGCCGATTGCGAACCCAGTTTTGCGATGGCCTGCTTGAGTTGTTCGCCGTCGGAGAATCGTTCCTGGCGGATGACCGCGCCGTTTTTCAGCGTCAGCCACTGCACGGTGTCGCGGTCGCCGTCGTACGCCGAGGCGACACGGGCGTCGCGGTCCAGCAGGATTCGGTACTTGGCCGAGCGCATCGCCGGGACCGCCACCATCTTCACCAGCGAGGGCATCTTCTCGATGTCCGCCACGTACACCACGTGGCGCTGCTCCAGGTAACCCTCGGGACCCTCTTCGAGTGCGGCGTTGACCATTTTCGCCGCCGACATGCTGCGGGCGATCAACAGCACCTGGGCCTGGTCGTCCAGCGTGTAGGCCTTGTCGAACTGGTCGAGCAGCGTCCATTTGGCGATCGGCTGGGGCGCGTCCTGAGCGAAGGCATTGAGACTGAGAAACAGAGCGAGGGCCGCAAATTGCCGCATGGTGTAAATCCCTTCAGCAGGAAAGATTGAACAAGAATAAGCGTCGAGGATAAGGACTGGCCTGCCCGCGCGTATTACCCTTTTTGGCGCCAATAATGGCTCAACAAATGAAGCGTGCGCCAATTTACCAGCAAGCGGTCCGGCCGGTTCGCCTGTTATGGGTTTTGCAGGTGATTTATCCCGGATAACCCAATAGGCTCGGCACCACTCGCGCCCACCGCCATTTTCCGGACACTCAATGAACCTTCAGCAGCGCAACAACGTTCACGTCATGGGTGACGGCCGGGCGACCCTGATTTTTTCCCACGGATTTGGTTGCGATCAGGCCATGTGGCGCTTGATCAGCCCCCATTACGCCGACCGCTTCAACGTCGTACTTTACGATCTGGTGGGCGCTGGCAATTCGGCCATCGAGGCCTACGACCCCGACAAATACGCCACGCTGAACGGCTACGCCCACGACCTCGCCGAACTCGTCCGCGAATTCGGCACGGGCCCGGTGATCATCGTCGGCCACTCGGTCAGCGCGATGATCGGCGTACTGGCGGACCGACAGGCACCAGGGCTGATCGCCGCCCACGTGATGATCGGCCCCTCCCCGTGCTACGTGGACTCCGGCGATTACGTCGGCGGATTCTCCGAAGAGGACGTGCATTCGCTCCTCGATACCCTCGACAGCAACTACCTTGGCTGGTCGAGCACCATGGCCCCGGTGATCATGGGCGCTCCGGGTCAACCGGCGCTGGGCGAAGAGCTGACCAACAGTTTCTGCCGCACTGACCCGGAGATCGCCAAGCAGTTTGCCCGCGTCACGTTTCTCTCGGACAACCGCAAGGACGTCGCCGGCCTGACCACGCCGACGCTGATCCTGCAATCGACCGACGACCTCATCGCTCCGGTTGCCGTCGGTGAATACCTGCACGCCGCGTTGCCCAACAGCACCCTGAAGCTGGTCGATAATGTCGGCCATTGCCCTCACTTGAGTGCGCCCGCCGCCTGTTCCGATGCGATCGATGCGTTCCTCGGGCGGTGGGTCAGCCTCAATGCCGAGTGATTTCGCGGCAGCACCGGACGTCGTCGAACTGTTCGAAGGCGCGCCGTGCGGTCTGGTGGTCACCGACGAAGACGGCCGGATCCTGCGCGCCAACCGCACGTTCTGCGACTGGCTGGGCTATACCGGCGACGAGCTGAGCGGCAGGCTTTTCCAGAACCTGCTCACGGTCGGCGGGCGCATCTTCCACCAGACCCACTGGGCGCCGTTGATGCGCTTGCAGGGCTCGGTGGCGGAGGTCAAGTTGAGCATCGTTCATCGCGACCGTCGCCAGATCATCATGCTGCTCAACGGCGTGCGCCGGGAGCATGAAGCCAAGGTCTACAACGAGCTGGCGTTCTTCGGCACCGCTGACCGAGACAAATACGAGCGCGAGCTGCTCAAGGCACGCAAGGCGGCGGAAGAGCTGCTGCAGGAGAAAATCGCCGCCGAGGCCGCGTTGCGTCAGGCCCAGGCGCAACTCAGCGAGGCTTACGAAACCGCCCAGCGACGCGCCACGTTTGCCGAACAGATGGTGGCGATCGTCAGCCACGACCTGAAGAACCCCCTCACCGCGATCAAGATGGCCACCGACCTGCTCGCTCGCGGTGAACGCACGGCCCAGGAAACCCGGTTGTTCAAGCACGTCGGCGATTCGGTGCAGCGCGCCACCCGGATGATCGCCGACCTGCTCGACCTGACGGTGATCCGGGTCGGGCGCGGCATCAGCGTCAACCCCACGGAAGTCGATCTGCACACCTTCATCGGCCATTGCGTTGATGAACTGCGTGTTGCTTTCCCCCGCGCGGAGCTGGCGCACTGCTCGGATGGCACGGGGCTCGTGGCGCTGGATAACGATCGTCTGTTTCAGGTGATCGGCAACCTCACGGCGAACAGCGTGGCGTATGGGGACATTGCCAGACCGGTGACCATTACTTCCACGCTGGAGGCCGGGACGGTGGTGATTGCCGTGCATAACTTCGGCCCGGTCATTCCGGAAGTGCAGCGCACCCGTCTGTTCGAGCCGCTGACGCGCGGCGTAGATGTTGACGCCGAACTGCGCAGCGTGGGGTTGGGGTTGTTTATCGTCCGCGAAATCGCCCGGGCCCATGGGGGTGATGTGTCCGTGATCTCCGACGCGGTGGAAGGCACGACCTTCACGGTGAGGCTTCCGCGGTGTGCCGGTGAAGCGTTGGCGTCCGGGGATTGAGCATTCAGCTGTAGGACTGGCTTTAGCCGGGAAGGCGTCGGCAGCCACACTGATGAATTGATGGCGCTCACACTGGCCTCTTCCCGGCTGAAGCCGGTCCTACGAGCGTGCATTCTGACGAACTATCGCTCACCCGTTAGGCATGCGCGCTGCCACCGCTTCGATCTCGATCAGCATCCCGTCCAATGCCAGGCGGGGTACCGGGATCAGTGTGCACACCGGCTTCATATGACCGGCCCATGCCCGATCCGCCTGCTCGACCCACATGCGCAACCGTTCCTCCGTGTGATCAACGATCAGCAGCGTCAGTTTGAAGATGTGCTGAAGGTCGGCCCCGCGGGATTGCAGGCCGGTGCGGACGTTGGATATGGCTTGGGCTGCCTGTTCTGCGAAGACCGGGGACAGCTGACCTTGGGCATCCTCACCGCCCTGCCCGGCGATGAGCAGCCACTCGGCGATGGGGCTCACGGCGGCGAGATGGGAATAAGCGTTGGGGGCCGGATCATACAAGCCTGGCGGGTTGGACAACGCGAAGGGTGAAGCAAGGTGGGTTTGCGGCATGGGAATGATTCTGAACGTGGGAGCGCCCAGTCTCCAACCTCCACCTAAGTCGAGGTCAAGGGGGCGCTCCCGTCCGAATCGATTTCCGGGGCGAATCAATTCTCCAGCGCATACCGCCGGCAATGCTCCAGATAGCCCTGTTCGTGGCTGCCCACCAGATGCACGACGTTGCTCCACAACCACGACGGCGCATCCAGGGTCTGCGAGCGGTTGAGTTGCAGTTCGCGCATCCACGACGAGCGCGTGGCGAGGTCCATCTGCCGGGCGTGGGCCAGGCCGACGACACGGGCCAGGTAGCCGGCGGCCTTCATGGCTTCGCGCTCGCTCAACTGATCAAGCTCAAGCTTCATGTCCTGGGGCAACAGCTCACGGACGAAGAAACCGTGATCGAGCATGCGCGTGGCGATCATGCGATTACCCAGACCTGGTGACAGATGCCGGGCGCCTTCCACCACGCGCTTGCCGTTGTCCCGAGGCATGCCCGCGCGAGGGGTGCGCGGCGCGGCAGCAGCGACAGCCTCCTTGACGTCGAGCAGGCAATATTCCTGATCTTCGTCATCGCCCACGCTCAACAGGACCGCATAACGCAGCAGGCCCAGCGAACTGCAACCCTTCACCCAGTAGGCACAATCGAGCATCTCGACGCGGTCATCCTTGGATCGGCCCTTCAGCGAGGTGACCAGCGCATGAATCTCCGGCGTCGCGCACAGGTCTTTCAGGCCATGACGTTCATCGCGGGACAACGACCAGAAATGCTTGCCCAGCGGAATGGTCGGCCGGGTGTCTTCGATACGCTCCTGGGCAAGGTGCTTCCAGGTCCGCTGCACCGCGCTGCGCATCCCCGCCTTCACCTGCGCCGGGCGTGCGGGCTCCTCATCGGCGCCATCTTCGAACGCCAGCTCGTAACCCTGCATCATCTCTTCGAGCATTCTGGCGGTGGCGACGCCGGGCAGATCGGAACCCCGGGCCGCAGTGGCCAGGGACAGCGCCAGACGCACAAGGTCGTGGGCCGGGTTGCCGATCACCGTCTGATCCAGATCGCGGATGTGAATGTCGATGCGCCCTTTGGAATCCCCGGTCGGCCCGAGATTACCGGCGTGACAGTCGCCGCAGATCCACACCGGCGGACCACTGGGCAGACGTCGGCCTGACTGGCTGTGCAGCCATTCGTAAAACTGCACCGTGCTGCCGCGCACATAGGCGTGGGCGGAACGGGCCATTTTCAGATTGCGTAATTCGTTGAGTGGCTTGAGGCGTGCGGACGGTCGAGGAGTCTTCATGAACAATTCTTTGCAGGGAGATGTAGCGTTGACTCGCGGCAAAGAGAAATGTTGCGGAATGTTTCATCGTACTGCGATGAGAGGCGCGATCACAGATACACGTTACAGACGTGTAGCCGCGGTCAGCAGTTGACCTCTCAAAACACAAACCCATGCCCCAACTCCTTCTCCATCCACTTCAGAAATCGCCGCACCCTGGGAAAGCCGGAGTGCGCTTTCGGGAACACCAGATGATGCGCCGCGACCGGCGCTGACAGGGCTTCAGGCGCCACCTCGACCAACGCCCCGCTCGCCAGGTATTTCTGCGCCAGCAGCGTGCTTTCCAGCGCGAAACCCAAACCGTGGCTGGCGGCCTCGAGCGTCATGTAAGAGCGATCGAAGCTCAGCGCATAGGGTTTTTCCGGACGCGCCAGACCATGCTGGGCGAACCAGGCCGGCCAGCGCAGCAGCGTCGCTTCCGAGAGAATCAAATCGCGGTCCAGCAGATCGGAGGCCTGAGCGACCGGACGCGTTTCAATGAGCTTGGGTGAAGCCAGTACGGCGAAGGTTTCGTTGCGCACCGTGCGCACTTCGAAGCTCGGCCAGTTGGGCTCGCCGTGGCGAATGTCGACGTCGATCTTGTCGCGACTGAAATGCAGCGACTCGTAGGAACACGACAGATTGATCTGAATGTCGGGGTGGCTCAGGCGAAAGGCTTCCAGTCGCGGCATCAACCAAAGCAGCCCGAAGCTGGGTGAGGAATGCAGCCGTAGGCAGTCGAGGCTGACGTCGCTACCCGCCCGCTCTGTGGCGATGGCCAGGCTGTGCAACAACCCGGAAATATCCTTCAGGTATTGCTCGCCCACCGGGGTCAGGGTGACGCCGCGCGCCGCGCGCACGAACAGCTGACGGCCAATCATCGCTTCCAGCCTGGCGAGTTGATGGCTGACCGCCGAGGGCGTCAGGTCCAGCACTTCCGCCGCCCGAGCAACGTTGCCAAAGCGCGCGGTCTGCTCAAAGGCCTGAATGGCTTTCAGCGGTGGCACGCTGGGCGGGGCTTCGTCGATACGCTTCATGGGGACATGGCTCCACGTTTGTTGTTGTTATCTCCAGACCCGCCATTCAATCACCCGGCACAGGCCGTGACGAGTGCTGAATTTTTTTCAGCATCCAATGACTTTTGCGTCATTGCTCACCCCTGGCACGGAGCACAAGCTGACCTGGCCAGAGAAGTCGGACAGCGAAAAAGCTCGCTTCCCGCTGATCCACCCCATAACAATAATCACACGAGATCACGCCCATGCTCCTTCAAGGCAAAATCGCAATCATCACCGGCGCTGCCTCTGCTCGCGGTATTGGCCGGGCCACCGCTGCCACCTTCGCCCAACACGGCGCCCGCGTGGTCATCCTCGACCTCGACGAATCCGCCGCCCGCGACGCCGCCGCTTCACTGGGCGAAGGTCATCTGGGCCTTGCCGCCAATGTCGCCGACGAAGCGCAGGTGAAACAGGCCGTCGCGCGGGTCATCGAGCACTTTGGCCGCATCGACGTACTGATCAACAACGCCGGCATCACCCAGCCCCTCAAGACCCTCGATATTCGCCCCGGCGACTACGACAAAGTGCTCGACGTCAGCCTGCGCGGCACCTTGCTGATGTCCCAGGCGGTGATTGCGCTGATGCGCGAGCAAAAATCCGGCAGCATCGTCTGCATGTCGTCGGTCTCGGCACAACGTGGCGGCGGCATTTTCGGCGGGCCTCACTACAGCGCAGCAAAGGCTGGCGTACTGGGCCTGGCCAAAGCCATGGCTCGGGAACTGGGCCCGGACAACGTGCGCGTGAACTCCATTGCGCCGGGCCTGATCCACACCGACATCACCGGCGGCCTGATGCAGGACGAGCGCCGCCACGCCATCATCGACGGCATCCCGCTGGGCCGACTGGGCGCGGCGCAGGATGTCGCCAACGCCGCGCTGTTTCTGGCAAGCGACCTGTCGTCCTACCTGACCGGCATCACCCTGGACGTGAACGGCGGCATGCTCATTCATTGATGTTTTCTGCGCCGGCCGAGGTCGTCGGCGCTGTTCTGAATCGACGTTTCAGCCGCAGCTGACCATAAAAACAAGAGATCAGACCATCATGACTACCCTCTCCCTGGATGCGGTCGTTTCCGTCCGCACCACTGCCTACCGCAAAACCGCCTGGCGGCTGATGCCATTCCTGATGCTGTGCTATCTGTGCGCCTACCTGGACCGGGTCAACGTCGGCTTCGCCAAGCTGCAGATGATGAACGACCTGGCCCTGAGCGAAGCGGTGTACGGCCTCGGCGCCGGCATGTTCTTCCTCGGCTACTTTCTCTGCGAGGTGCCGAGCAACCTGATCCTGCACCGGGTCGGCGCCCGCCGCTGGATTGCCCGCATCATGATTTCCTGGGGAATCATCTCCGCCCTCTTCGCCTTCGTTGAAACCGCTTGGCAGTTCTACGGCCTGCGCTTTCTGCTGGGCATCGCCGAAGCCGGCCTGGCGCCGGGTCTGCTGTTGTACCTGACCTACTGGTTTCCGTCTTACCGACGGGCGCGAATGACCGTGCTGTGGTTCATCGCCATCCCGCTGTCGGGAATGATCGGCGGGCCACTGTCCGGGCTGATCATGACCCGTTTCGCCGGCGTGCACGGCTGGGCCGGCTGGCAATGGATGTTTGTGATCGAAGCCATTCCCACCCTCATCGTCGGGCTGCTGGTACTGAGCTACCTCAAGGACGGCGTGCACCAGGCCACCTGGCTCAACGACGAGGAAAAGGAGTTGGTCAACAAGGAGCTGGCCGAGGATAACAGCCAGAAAGTCACCCACGCGTCAGTCGGGGAATTCATTCGCGATCGGCGCCTGTGGATGCTGGCGTGCATCTATTTCTGCGTGGTCATGGGTCAGTACGCGATCACCTTCTGGCTGCCGACGCTGATCCGCAACGCCGGCGTCGCCGACCCGCTGCACATCGGCCTGCTCACCAGCTTGCCGTACATGTGCGCCATCGCGGCCATGCTGTTGATGGGCCGCAGCGGCGACAAGCACCGCGAGCGACGCTGGCATCTGGTGGCCCCGATGATCGCCGGCGCCATCGGCCTGTCGCTGGCGGCGTTGCTGGGCGGCAATCTGCTGCTGTCGGTGCTCAGCCTGTGCCTCGCCGCCTCCGGGGTGCTTTCGGCGTCGTCACTGTTCTGGATGCTGCCGACCACGCTGCTGGGCGGCGTTTCCGCCGCCGCAGGAATCGCCGGGATCAACAGCTTCGCCAACCTCGCCGGCTTCTGCTCGCCGTACCTGATCGGCTGGATCACCACCTCCACCGGCTCAAGCGCCATCGGCATGTACCTGATTACCGGCGTGTTGTGCATCGGCGCCCTACTGGTGTTGCGCATCCCCGCCGCGTGCGTCAATCGCTAACAAAGAGAAGCCCCTCACATGTACAACAGT
>NZ_JASCOY010000102.1:0-15955 GCF_029960075.1 Pseudomonas sp. PS02290 | reverse complement strand
GCTTTAGCCGGGAAGGCGTCGGGCGCCACGCCGCAGGATTGAGGGTGTTCACACTGGCCTCTTCCCGGCTGAAGCCGGTCCCACTAAAAGCACCGCGCAAAAAAACAGGCGCCGAAGCGCCTGAAGGAGAGTGCGGGAGACGCTTCGACATCAGAAAATCTGGGTAAACAGCCAGTACAGGCTGCCCGACAACAGGATCGCGGCAGGTAGAGTCAGCACCCATGCCATCGCCAGATTGCGCAGGGTGCGCATCTGCAGGCCGGAGCCGTTGGCGACCATGCTGCCGGCCACGCCCGAGGACAGAACGTGGGTGGTCGAGACCGGCAATCCGTACATGTCCGCCGCGCCAATGGTCAGCATCGCAACGACTTCAGCCGATGCGCCCTGGGCGTAGGTCAGGTGGGTTTTGCCGATCTTTTCCCCGACCGTGATCACGATGCGTTTCCAGCCCACCATGGTGCCCAGGCCCAGCGCGATGGCCACAGCCACCTTGACCCACAGCGGAATGAAGCGCGTCGCGGTATCAATCTGCTCCTTGAACGTGTCGACTTTGGCCTGTGTGTCGGCGTCGAAGTTACCGACCTTGTTCTTGTCCATCACACGGATGGCTTCCGACGTCAGGTACATGTCGTTCCGTACGTTGGCCGTGGCTTCGGCCGGCACCTTGGCCAGAGACCCGTAACTGGCGACCTGATCGCCGATCTTGCCGGCCATCACCGCCAGCGCCGGGATCAAGTCAGGCGTGGCCTGCTTGTCGCGGATGTAAGTCGACAGCGTCTGGCGGGAATCGGCCGGCGCGGGCAGCGGCGCCGCTTTGGTCAGGGCCTGTTGAGTGACCTGGGCGACTGCAGCGAATTGCACCGATTGATCGGCCGGCATGGCGCGGTTCAGCGCGTAAGCCATGGGCAGCGTACCCACCAGAATCAGCATGATCAGACCCATGCCTTTCTGGCCATCGTTCGAGCCGTGGGCGAAGGACACGCCGGTGCAGGTCAGGATCAACAGACCACGAATCCAGATCGGGGGCGGCTTGTTGCCTTCCGGCGCTTTGTACAGCGCGCGATTCTTCACGAACATGCGCAGCGCCATGAGCAACAGCGCGGCGCAGGTAAAGCCCACCAGCGGCGAGAGCAGCAGCGAGTAACCGACTTTGGTCGCCTGGGACCAGTCCACGCCGCTGGTGCCGTCGCGGCCATGCATCAACGCGTTGGCAATGCCGACGCCGATGATCGAACCGATCAGCGTGTGGGAAGACGAGGCCGGCAGACCCAGCCACCAAGTGCCGAGGTTCCACAGGATCGCGGCGATGAGCAGGGCGAAGATCATCGCGTAACCCGCCGATGAACCGACCTGCAGGATCAGTTCGACCGGCAGCAGGGCAATGATGCCGAACGCCACCGCGCCGCTGGAAAACAGCACGCCCAGAAAGTTGAAGGTTCCTGACCAGACCACGGCGAAGTTCGGCGGCAGAGAGTGGGTGTAGATGACGGTCGCGACGGCGTTGGCGGTGTCGTGGAAACCGTTGACGAACTCAAAGCCCAGCGCGATGACCAATGCGACGCCAAGCAAAATGAACGGCGTCCAGGTCAGCACGACGGTACCCAGATCGTCCATGTCCTGCTTGAGGCTGTAGCCGGTATAGAACAGGCCCAATGCCAGCACAACGAAGAAAATCACCATCGTCGTCATGCCAGGCTTGCGCCCGAATTGAGCACTCAGTCCGGTTCCCTGTTGCAGAGAGCCTTGAGCCAGTGTGGGGGTCGCCATGGGGCACAATCCTGTTGATGAGGGATAGTGACCATGATCATTACAAAATGTGACAGAGATGCGACACGGGTCACGTTTTGCGCGGATTTGCTGGGGTTAGGGACCAATGGACACGCCTTAAACGCTGTCGTTAATAGTCCCGACTTTTGCGAAACGCCCACCTTCCCGCAATAAACGTAAACGTCGCCACCAGCGCGACCAGCACCCAGAACCCATGGGGATCGGACGCCAGTGGTATACCGCCGACGTTCATGCCGAAGAAACCCGCGACGATGTTGATCGGCAGCGCCAGCACGGTGACGACGGTGAGGGTGAACAGCGTACGGCTGCTCTGTTCGTTAAGGTTGGCGGCGATTTCTTCCTGCAGCAGTTTGATCCGTTCGCCGAGGGCGGTGAGGTCGCTGATCACCAGCGCCGACTCTTCGGTGGATTGCCGCAGCTCCTGCAAATCCTCCTCCAGCAGCCACTGCGGCGGTCGGTGCAGCAGGCGCATCAGCGAGCCGGGTTCCAGGGCCAGCAGCCGTTGCAGGCGCACCAGCACCCGACGCATGGCGCCCAGTTCCGAGCGGTTGTTGCTCAGGCGTTGGGACAGAAGCTGGTCTTCGATTTTGTCGACGCTGATGCTGGTCTTGCGCATGAACTGGCTCAGCACGTCGCTCTGGTCGCGCAGCAGGTGGGCGAGCAGTTCCAGCGGGGAGCGGAAGGTTTCGCCCTGTTTCACCGACGAGCGCAGCCGGTCCACTGAGCGCAGCGGCTGATGGCGCGCGGAGATCATCAGGTTGCTGCGCACGCAGACCCACAATGTGGCGATGTCGGTGGAGACGCGGTTGAAGTCGAAGACCACGTCGTTGACCACGGCGAGCAGGGCAGAGTCGACGTGTTCGATGCGCGTGGAGCGCGACCCTTCGTGCAGGGCTTCGAGGAACTCGTCGGGCAGGTCGAGGTTGGTTTTCAGCCAGCGTTCGCAGCTGGCGTGGGTCAGGTTCAGGTGCAGCCAGACGAACTCGTCCGGCGCGGTGGGCTGGCGCAGGCATTCCAGCGCGGCCGTCGAATCCAGCTCGCGACCAGGCTCGCCGGGACGGAAGCGGAACCCGTACAGCAAGCCAAACAGATCAGAGTCCTGATGGTGGGCGATGCGTTGATTCATGAAGGCTCGCAGACGGGAAGTGCCCCGCAGGGCACGAGATCGAAAGCGGCATCATCGCAAGGGGTTTTGACAGTTTTGTGACGGTTTGTGTCGGCCAGTGGTCTTGTTCAGACCATTGACAGGCGCGTCTTGCGCAAGGGGGCCGGCCATGAGGAATCAATCAACAATTCATCCTCGATGGACAGCTCGATCTCAACCGCGGCGGCGTTCAATTCCAGGTGATGGGGCGTGACGGCCTTGGGAATGGCGATCACGCCGTCCTGACGCAGCACCCACGCCAGGCTGATCTGCGCCGGGGTGGCGTCGTGGCGTTCGGCAACTTCAAGGATGGCAGGGTTCATCAGCAAGTTGCCGGCCTGACCGATCGGGCAGTACGCCATCAGCGGCATCCGGGCGGTTTGCATCCAGGGCAGCAGGTCATATTCGATGCCGCGTTCTTCCGGGTTGTACAGCACCTGATTGGTGGCACATCCGCCGCCGAGGCCGAGTGCGTCCAGCTCAAGCAGGTCGGACACGTCGAAGTTGGACACGCCCCAGCGGCCGATCTTGCCCGCTTCGCGCAGACGCTCGAAGGCCTCAACGGTTTCTTCCAGCGGGTACTGACCGGCCCAGTGAAGCAAATACAGATCGATGTAGTCGGTCTTCATGCGCTTGAGGCTGCGCTCGCACGCCGCCGGAATGCCCGCGCGGCTGGCGTTGTGCGGGTAAACCTTGCTCACCAGCATGACCTCGTCGCGGCGCCCCGCAATGGCCTCGCCGACCACTTCCTCAGCGCCGCCTTCGCCGTACATCTCGGCGGTGTCGATCAGCGTCAGGCCCAGGTCGATGCCCAGTTGCAGCGCCGAGACTTCTGCCTCGAACTGATGGCGGTCCTCACCCATGTGCCAGGTGCCCTGACCGATAACGGGGACGGTTTTGTCTGCCAGTTCAAGCGTGCGCATCGGGGGTGCCTCCGGGCGGATAGGACTGAATGATTAAAACTCAGGCAGTGCTGGCCGGCAGGGGTTCAATCGCAAGCGAATGCGCGGTGCGTGAGTGGGACTGCGTATCTACTTTAGGACCGGCTTCAGCCGGGAAGAGGCCGGTGTGAACGACATCAATCTTGCGGTGTGACGACCGACGCATTCCCGGCTAAAGCCGGTCCCACAATGGTGTTCCAGCCAGTGCCACTGGATGCACGCGGTCAATTAGTCGGACCGGCTTCAGCCGGGAAGAGGCCGGTGTGGACGACATCAATTTTGCGGTATGACCACCGACGCCTTCCCGGCTAAAGCCGGTCCCACAATGGTGTTCCAGCCAGTACCACTGGATGCACGCGGTCAATTAGTGGGACCGGCTTCAGCCGGGAAGAGGCCGGTGTGAACGACATCAGTTTTGCGATGTGACACATGACGCATTCCCGGCTAAAGCCGGTCCCACAATAGTGTTCCAGCCAGTGCCACTGGATGCACGCGGTCAATTAGTGGGACCGGCTTCAGCCGGGAAGAGGCCGGTGTGGACGACATCAATTTTGCGGTATGACCACCGACGCATTCCCGGCTAAAGCCGGTCCCACAAAGAGTTCACGCCAACCGGCAAGAACTTACTTATGCCCGTTCTCCCAACCCCCACCCAGCGCCAGGAACAGGTCGATCTGTCCCATCGCCACCTGGGTGTTCGCCGCCGCCAGTTGCGCGGTGACGTCGGTGTAGGTGCGGGTGGCTTGCAGGTCGGCGAGGAAGGATTCGCGGCCGGCGAGGAAGAACCGGTGCGTCTGGTCCGCCGCCTGTCGCGCCGACTCCTCGGTTTCCACCAGCGCATCGCGGCGTTGCAGCAGCGCGGTGTACTGGGATAAACCGGTCTGCGCCTCGCGGATGGCGTTGAGCACCACGCCATCAAAATGCGCCAGCGCCGCTTGGTTCGACGCTTCGGCGATGTGAATCCGCGCCCGCGCGCCATTGGACGGGATGGTCCAGTTGATCACCCCGCCGAAGCCCCAACGATTGGTCGACGGATCGCCCAGTTCATCGAGAATCCCCACAGTGCCCACCGTCGCGCCGATGCTGATGTCGGGATACAGCTCGCCCGTCGCCACACCAATGGCCGCCGTCGACATCGCCAGCCGGCGTTCAGCCTGACGCACATCGGGGCGACGCTTGAGCAGCGCGGCGCCATCGCCCACTGGCATGACCTGGGCAATGTGCGGCAGCTCGGCGCATTCCGCCACCCCGTGGGGCAGCTGATTCAGCGGACGGGCGAGGAGCATCGACAGGCGATACAGCGCCGACTTCTGCGCCGCTTCGTAACGCGGCAAGTCAGCACGCAGCGAGCGGAACTGGGTTTGCGAGCGTGTCACCTGGGTTTCATCGCCGCGGCCGGCGTCGCGCAGGCGTTGGGTCAGGCTCAGGCTCTGCTTTTGCAGGTCAAGTGAATGCAAGGCGATGTTGCGTTCTTCGTTGGCGGCACACACTTGGGTGTACGCGCGAACCACGTCGGCCACCAGCGTGATGCGTGCCGTGTCGGCCGCCGCCTGGGTCGCGTCGGCGTTGGCCTGGGCCGCTTCGATACCGCGCTGCAGCACGCCGAACAGGTCGAACTGATAAGACGTGGTCAGCCCGACATCGCCGACGTTCGCGACCGGTACTTTTTCCGGCAGCAGATAGGCCTGACCGGCTTCCTGCAAGCGCTGCGCCCCGGCTTTGGCCGTGCCGCTCCAGCCACCGGCCGCATCCGCCTCGCTCATCTGAAAGCGCGCCCGTTGCAGGTTCGCCGCCGCGACGCGCAGGTCGGTGCTCGACATCAGCGCCTGACCCACCAGCTCATCGAGTTTCGGGTCGTGATACAGCCGCCACCAGTCAGCCGGTACCGGCGCCGACACCACATTGGTCGACGAACCGGCCAGCTCGCCTTGCAGATCGGGGCGATTCACAGCGGCTTTATCGGGCAGCGTGTAATCCGGGCCGACCACCGTGCAAGCCGACAGCAGCAAGCCCATGCTCATGCTCATGCCCACCGTCAGCAGGCGTGCGCGGTGTTTCATTTCGGCGCTCCTGGCTGGACGGGTTGGTCATTTCCCTGAGCATCTGCGCGGGCGTCATCGATGATCGACACCGTCGCCGTGCGCCCGGCAATCATGCGGAAGTCCGCCGGTACTTCATCAAAGGCGATGCGCACCGGAATCCGCTGGGCCAGACGCACCCAGCTGAAAGCCGGATTGACGTTGGGCAGCAGGTTCGAGCCGCTGCTGCGGTCGCGGTCTTCGATCGCCGCGACAATGCTCACCACATGACCACGCAGGCGCGCGTTGTCACCTATCACGCGGATGTCCACGCCGGAGCCGATGTGAATCCCGTCCAGCTTGGTTTCTTCAAAGTAGCCGTCGATGTGGAACGAGTTGCTGTCCACCACCGACAGCACCGGGTGCCCGGCGCTGACGAATTCCCGGTCTCGGGGCGCGCGGTCGTTGAGATAGCCGTCCACGGGGCTGCGGATCACCGAGCGGTCCAGGTTCAGTTGCGCCGAATCTACCGCGACCTGCGCTTCATTCAGGGCCGACAACGCACGGGTTTCCTTGGACTGGCTTTCTTCCAGCTGCTCGCGGGCGACCAGATTGCCGAGGCTGCGGTTGCGACGGTTCTCGCGCTGGGCCTGTTCCCAGGTTTCCCTGCGCTCGGCGACCGTGGCTTGGGCCTGGCGCAAGGCAAGGCGGAAGCGGTCCTGGTCGATGGTGAACAGCAACTGGCCTTTCTTGACCAATTGGTTGTCGCTCACCGCGACCTTCTCGATCAGCCCTGAAACGTCCGGCGCAATCTGGATCACGTCGGCGCGGATGTGCCCGTCGCGGGTCCACGGCGCGTACATGTAATACATCACCATGCGCCAGACGACGATCGCGGCGAGGGTGACAACCAGCAGGGTCAGGACCACGCGGCCCAGCGTCAGAAGAGGTTTTTTCATTTCATCAGGTATCGACTTAGGGTATCCACGACGCCGAGCAGCAGAGCGTATAGACCGACGTTGAACAAAGCCCGGTGCCAGACCAGGCGGTAGAAGCGGGCGCGCGTCAACACGGCGTGCACCACCAGAAAAATCAGGTAAGCGATGCCCATCAGCACCAGAAAGGTCGGCAGGAAAATCCCGCTGATGTCCACATCACCGATCATAACGGCGCTCCATCGATGCCATAGGGCGGTTGTTCTTCCTGCTCGGCGAGCACATCGACGATCTCCACCCCCGGCAGCAGCGCCAGACGCAAGCCACTGAGGGCGTGCAGCAGATTCATCCGCGCCGCGTCATCCCCCTCGCCATTGAAGGTCAGCGCGCGGCGGGCGCGGTCCATGGTCATCAACAGACCTTTGGGCGCCGGCAAACGCTCCCGGGCTTTCAGGCAGGCGCGGAAATGCGCACCGACTTCGATGGTGACCTGACGCAGCAACTGGCGCGGCACAGGGTCAACCCGCGGCATATAGGCCAGCAGGTCGAGCATGTTCAGGGCGACGCGGGCTTCACGCAGCGCGCTGGTGGAATCCTGCGCAGTGATCGCCAGACGCGGAAGATGCTGCATCAGCCGGTCGAGCATGCGCACGCCCATTTGCCGGTGCTCGGCCAAGGTGGCCTCTTCGCTGAGGGAGACGATGTCGCGCCAACTGAAGCGGGTCATGCGCTTGGCCGCCACTTCGGTGCCGAACGGCCTGACGATCAGGGTCCAGACGAAGGCGAACGCCAGACCCGCCGGCCCGGCCAGGTTGGAATTGACGAAGTTGACGAAGTCGGCGTCGTAGGCGCTCTGGATGCTGATAAAGGACGAGGTATTGACGATGGTCAGCAGCGTGCCGAGGTAGAACTTCGGCTGCACGGTGAGGGTGCCAACGCAGATAAACGGCACCGAAAACGCCAGGACCAGCATCGGGAAGTCGTGCAGGTTGGGCAGCACCACGAACAGATAGAGGCTGGCGAAGATCACCGACATCATGGTCCAGAAGAAGAAGCGGTAGATCTGCGGCGCCGGGTCGTCCATCGCCGCGAAGAAGCTGCACGACACCGCCGCCAGCGCCACCGCGCTCGCGCCGTCTTGCCAGCCCAGCATGATCCACAGCACTGACGCGACGATGATGGCGCTGACCGAGGTCGCCACCGAATACAGCATCATCCCGCGGTCGAGGAACGGTGACAGTCGCCCCAGCCGCCAATGGCGGTACACCGCGCGCCATGCCGAGTGATCGTCGGTCTCGATGGCGTGTTGCAGGCTGCGGCAGTCCTGCCACAAGTCGATCCATTCGCGCAGCCGATACAGCGCGTTCGACAGCAGCAGTTGCCGGCGATCGTCGATCTGCGCGGGTGTCGGTTGCAGGCGGTCGAGCTCGGCGTGCAGCGCCTTCCAATACTTGATCGGCGCGCCTTCGGCGGTCTGCTCGACCCAGTCGCGGCACTCGATCAACAGCGGCGCAAGGTCAGCGACGTGCTCGGGCGAACGCCGCTCCAGCGCCCAAAGGGCATCGTCCAGGGCATCAATCACCGGCAGCAGGTGAATCATCCGGCCGCGCAGCTCTTTGGCGTTGCGCACGGTCTGGCGATGGGCGCCTTCGTGGGGCAACTGGCCGATCATCAGCTCCAGGCTGTTGAAGGTGCCGACCATGGCCGTGCGCAGGCCGCCGACCGCTTCCGGCGTGGCGGTGCGGGAGAGAAATAGATCGCTGTAAGCCGAGGCGTCCTTGAACCACTTGCCCATCGCATCGACCAGCACCGGCGCCAGCCGACGTGGCCAGAACATCGCGCCGACCACGGCGGCGCAGACGATGCCGAGGAAGATCTCCTCGGTGCGCGAGACGGCGATGTCGAACACCGCCTGGGGGTTGTCGACCACGGGAAAGGAAATCAGCGGCATGGTGTAGCCCGCCAGCATCAGCGCGTAGCTGTTGGCGGTGCGCAAATGCAGGGACAGAAACAGCAGGGTGCCGGTCCACAGCGCAATGACCACCGCCAGCAAAAACGGCGTCTGCACGAACATGGGCACGAGCACCACCGAAGCGGCGGCGCCAAGCAACGTGCCGGCCGCGCGGTACAGCGCCTTGGAACTGGTCGGCGCCACGAACGGGCTGGAGACGATGTACACCGTTGCCATCGCCCAGTAAGGGCGGGGCAGTTCCATCATCAGCGCGATGTACAGCGCCAGCATCGAAGCCGCGAACGTGCGCACGCCGTAGAACCAGTCGCGGCCCGGCGGTACTCCGTCGAAAAAGCCCTTGAACAGGCCGCTCAAGATGACGACTCCGGCGCCATCGGTGTGGCCTGGGCAATGGCGTTGAACACGCGCAACGTCGCCTCAAGATCCGCCGGGTCGACGTGACTGAAGATGTCGCGGCGCAGGCGGATCAGCTCTTCCTCGATGGAATTGGCCAAAGCGCGGCCGGCGTCGGTCAGGCTCAAGGCCTTGGCGCGGCGGTCAGTGGGGTCTTCGGTGCGCTGCACCAGCCCGGCTTTGCACAGTTGATCAAGCAGGCGCACCAGTGACGGGCTTTCCAGCCCGCAGGCCTGGGCCACCGTCACTTGGCGCACGCCCTCACCCAGGCGCGCGATCATCAGCAGCGGGCCCGCGCAGGCTTCGCTCACGCCGACGTTCATCAACGTGGTCTGGCAGACGCGGCGCCACTGCCGGGAGGCCGCGACGACGCCGCCGGTGATGCGCATTTGCAGGGTGTCAGGGTTCATGAAAAGGCCATTGGGGCGGTGTGAGTTTGGTTAGGAGCTGAATGATTAGGCGCTGCATTATTAGGCGCTGCATTATTAGGCTGCTAACTAATAATATCTTGTTACACCCTGGTCTCGTCAAATGGAATGTGGGCAGACCTGCCCGGCGGATAGTCGCAGGCCGGCGTGTCCAGATTTTCAGTTGAGCGGGAGGGGCCTGTCAGGCGCTCAGGACCGCGGAGCACGATGGAAGAGGGTACGTGTGAAGGAATTTCTCGTACCGTCTGTCGGGTGGGCGCTCGCCAGCTGAACTATTTTTTTGAGGGCCGTCTAAGCGTCCATCCAAAAAAATGGCGCCAAATAATTAGCCTTCATCGCCCGGTTTACGCTGGCTGGGCAAATCTGGAAGGCAATGGGCCACTTTTACCCAGTACTGGCATTGTGCTGGCCTTAACCGCCTCTTCAGGTGGCTCGGCGGTTTCTTGACTCCGGGGACGACTAAAGATCAAACGGTTCAGCCGATAGCAAAGATGACGGGAACGGCAGTGACAGGCCTGTTCCAGACACCTCCTTTGCTGTGCGCATCGCGCACCATGAGTGCACCATGATTGATCTCGCCATCTGGAATCTTTCTGTACCGGTCGGTATCCCAGCCGCCACCATCGACACGCCAAAACTGGTGGCCGGCTACAAGGATGGTTACTTCCGTTCAGGGGACACTCTGTTCTTCTGGGCACCGGTGACCGGGTCAAGGACTGACAACGCGATCTATCCCCGTACCGAATTGCGTGAGACCTACGCCAACGGTGCGGTGCACAACTGGGTTTACTCCCAGGCGGACAATTTCCTGCGCGCGGCGCTGACCGTGGACCAGGTGCCCTCGACGGGCAAGATCGTCATCGGCCAGATCCACTGCTATGGCAGCACCGAGCCGCTGATCAAGCTTGAGTACCAGTACAAGGAAAAACTCAAGAGCGGCAACATCGTTGTCAAGTTTCGCCTGACGCCGACCTCCGAGCCCGAGGTGATTCAGGTCGCGACCGGCGTGCTGCTCAAGGAGCGCTTCACCTACACCATCCACCTGACCGCCGCCGGCAACCTCACGGTCAACGCCCACGAGATGCAATGGGGCACCAAGCTCGACCCGTCGTGGAGCGGCAAGCCGCTGTACTTCAAGGCCGGCGTGTACACCCAGGACAACACCGGCTACGCCACCGAAGGCGGGGCAGCGACGTTCTACAAACTGCAGGCGACCCACGACAAGAAAGCGTGAGGCTTGGGGCAGACTGCTGTCTCGCCTTAAACACCGCCCTTGTGGGAGCTTGCTCACGAAGACGGTATTTCAACCACTGGATATGTAGTGGATGTACCGGCCTCTTCGTGAGCAAGCTCACTCCCACAGGTCCCGCAGCGTGACCAAGATTCCGAGTCGATCACCGATCCGGTGGGAGCGAGCTTGCTCGCGAAGACTTAATTCCAACCGCTGAAGATCTAGCGGATGTACCGGCCTCTTCGTGAGCAAGCTCACTCCTACAGTTCATCTGCCGGCGGGTGACAGTCTGCGCTGCGCGCTATCGTGGAAACACCAGCCC
The DNA here is from genome assembly GCF_029960075.1 of Pseudomonas sp. PS02290. NCBI lineage: Bacteria > Pseudomonadati > Pseudomonadota > Gammaproteobacteria > Pseudomonadales > Pseudomonadaceae > Pseudomonas > Pseudomonas sp. PS02290. The sequence continues at coordinate 4,783 of NZ_JASCOY010000102.1, read as the reverse complement.
GAAACAGATCCGTCCCGGCGTCGGTTGGTTGACCGTCACTTCGCCGCCATGCAGCTGCATGATCGCGGCGACGATCGCCAGGCCGAGTCCATTGGAGTCGGAGCTCTGGTGGCGTGAGGCATCGCCGCGGTAAAAGCGGTCGAACAGTTTGCCCAGCGTCGCGTCGTCCAGCGTCGGGCCCTGGTTCTCCACTTCGATGCGGCAGTGCCTGGCACTTTCAACCACACGAACATCGATGACGCTGCCTTCATCGGCGTAGCGAATCGCGTTCGCCACCAGATTACTCAGCGCCCTGCGCAGCAACAGGGGATCAGCCTCAATCCGAGCGTCGCCTTCGGTGTGCAGGGCGATGTCCCGTTCTTCCGCCAGCCCTTCGAAATAGCCCGTAACCCGTTGCATCTCGTCCGCCAGGTCCAGCGTCTGGCGATTGAGCGCGGCTTGCGCTTCATCGGCGCGCGCGAGGAACAGGATGCTTTCGACCATCCGCGAGATGCGTTCCAGCTCCTCCAGATTCGAGGCCAGCAGCGCCTGGTATTCATCCTCGGTGCGCGGTTGCCGCAGCGCCACCTGGCAATGCCCCATCAGCGAACCTACTGGCGTGCGGATTTCATGGGCCAGGTCGGCGGAAAACTGCGTCAGCCGCTGATAGCCATCGGCAAGCCGGTCGAGCATCGCGTTGTACGCCTCGCCCAGTTGCTGCAGCTCCACCGGCGTGTCGCGGTTGTCCATGCGGCTGTCCAGTTGCGCCGGGGTGATGGCCGCCGCGTGGCTGGCCATCCTGCGCAGCGGCCGCAGCCCTCGGCGTAGCAACACATAACCGAGCAGCGCCGTGAGCACGAAGGCCAGCGCCACGGCGAACAGGATGCGGTTACGGAAGCCCGCCAGGGTGGCCATTTCCTTGACCGCGATGTGCGCCGCCGTCAGGTGCACAATCCTGCCGCCGGACACCGCTTCAACCGTCGCCGCGCGCATCGGCACCCCTGAATCCAGCATGCCGCTGCGCATGTCGGCCACGCTCAGCGGCCTGTTGGCCTGCACCACCGGCATCTCCGGCAGCGGCGCGTGCAGCGGATTGACCATGATCACCGCCGGCTTGCCCGGCTCGGCGATGATGAAAATGTCGTCCTCGCTGTCGAGCATGTTCTCGAACAGCTGCGGGCTGCTTTGCAGCGTGGTCAGGGTCAGGTCGTATTGCAGCAGTTTGCGAAAGTGGTCCAGCCGCGCCAGCACCGCATGGTCGCTGCGGGTCATGACCGCGCCCTTCATGGTCTCGTAGAGGTACATGCCGGCGCTGGCGACGGCGAGCATGGCCACCACCGAAAACGCCAGAGTCGCGCGCAGGGTCAGGGATGGCTGGCGTCGGGCTCGCATGGCCGCACCTCGCAGACGTAACCGATGCCGCGCACGGTGTGGATGAGTTTGATCGGGTAGGGCGTGTCGACCTTGCTGCGCAGGCGCTTGATCGCCACGTCGACGACGTTGGTGTCGCTGTCGAAATTCATGTCCCAGACTTCCGAAGCGATCTGCGCCCTCGACAGCACGTCGCCTTCGCGGCGCAGAAACAGATGCAGCAGCGCGAATTCCTTGTTGGTCAGGGTAATGACCTGTTGCTGACGCGTGACCCGTCGGCGCAGCAGGTCTAGCTCCAGATCGGCCAGATGAAAATGATCCGCCTCGCGCACCACCCCGCGACGCAGGATGGTGCGGATGCGCAGGAGCAATTCGGTGAAGGAAAACGGCTTGACCAGGTAATCGTCGGCGCCCAGTTCCAGGCCCCGAATGCGGTCCTGCAACTGATCGCGGGCGGTGAGAAACAGCACCGGCACATCCTGCTTCGCCCGCAGGATTTCGATGATCTGCCAGCCGTCGATGCCGGGCAGCATGACGTCGAGCACCAGCAAGTCGTAGCTGTGCTCCAGAGCCATGTGCAGGCCGTCGGTGCCGTGCTGGGTCCAGTCGACTTTGTAACCGGACTCGGTAAGACCTTTCTTCAGGTACTCGCCGGTCTTGGTGTCGTCTTCGATAAGCAGAATGTGCATCGTCGGTCAGGCTCGCTTCACGTCATTGGCAGCGTCGCCGGCGTGGGGTGTCGGATGATTCATCAGATTGGGTCGGAACAGGCGCGAAGGGCTGCAGGCCGCGCCGGATGTGGAGTGTAACCAACGGATGGCGCGCGGTCGGTTACATTTTTGTCATTGATCGGCGTCGTGACGAACCTGCCGCCCGAATGACAAAAATGTAATCGGGCGGTCATTGTCGGGTGCCGGTTACGGGTACAGGATGGTGGTCATGCAACACATGACGTTCAGCTTCAACTTTCCCAACTGCCTGAAGGAATCCACCGATGAAGATGAAGACAGCCCTGACCACTACGTTCGGCATGCTCATGCTCAGCGCCGCCGTCATGGCCTCTGCCGCCGGCATGGCGGCGGGTGACATGCCTGTGGTCAAGCCACTGCGCGGGACGGTCGACAGCGTCGACAGCAACACCCTGAATTTCACCACCCGTTCCGGCGCCCATCAGAGCATCGGCCTGACCGACAAGACCGGCATCCGTCTGGTCTCCAAGACTGACATCGCATCGATCAAAGCGGATAGCTTCATCGGTTCCGCCGCGACCCCACAGGCCGACGGCACGCTGAAAGCCCTGGAAGTGACGGTGTTCGAACCCAGCCTGAAAGGCAGCGGTGAAGGCCACTACGGTTGGGAAAACGCGGACGGCAGCACCGGCACCATGACCAATGGCACCGTTGGCAAGCTGAGCGGCAAGGCCAACGGTCGTACCTTGAGCGTCGGCTACAAAGGCGGCGAGAAGCAGCTGGTCGTGCCGGAAGACGTGCCCATTGCCTACGTGCAGCCGGGCAAGGTCGATGAACTGGTCAAGGGCGCGAAAATCGTCGTGTTCCCGGGCGAAGACGGCAAGACCGCACGCGGTGTCGCGGTCGGTAAAGACGGCTTCCAGCCGCCGATGTAAGCGGGTTGCGGCGTCTCACGGCGCCGCTTTCACCGAATCCGTGATGAGTCTCGCACCATGAAAAAAACCAGAATTCATCCATGGCCCATCCGCCTGACGCACTGGATCAATGCCTTCGGCATGGTCTGCATGTTCATGAGCGGGTGGGGCATCTATAACGCTTCGCCGCTGTTTCGCTTCTCCTTCCCCCGGGATTTCACCCTGGGCGGCTGGCTGGGCGGCGCGCTGGCGTGGCACTTCGCAGTGATGTGGCTGTTGGTGATCAACGGCCTGATCTACGTGCTGTATGGCCTGTTCACGCGGCATTTCAAGCGCGACTTCCTGCCGGTCACCCCCACAGCGGTCAAGCGCGACATGCTTGACGCGCTGCGCTTTCGTCTCAAGCACGAGAAGGGCGTCTACAACGCCGTGCAGCGCTTGATGTATTGGCTGGTGCTGGCCGCCGGCGTGTTGATCGTGCTGACCGGGCTGGCGATCTGGAAGCCGATTCAGTTGCAGGAATTGACCGCTGTGTTCGGCGGATACGACTTCGCCCGTTACGTGCATTTTGCGGCGATGGCGTTCATTGGCGCGTTCGTGGTGGTGCATCTGGCCCTGGTGCTGATGGTGCCGAAAACCCTGATGCCGATGATCACCGGCGGTACGCGTGGGATTGAGAGCGGGAAGGTCGAGCATGATTGAGCCTAAAAAACGCGCCATTGCGCGCATCAAACTGGAGCCGGCCCAGCAGATCCAGCTGGAGAGCCTGCAGCGTCGGCATTTCCTCAAGGGCGGGCTGACGGTGGGCGCGATGGCGATGCTCACCGGTTGCAACCTGCAGGACGGCGATCAGGTGGATAAGGTGCTGTGGAGCATGTCGCGCTGGAACGACAGGGTTCAGGCGTGGCTGTTCAGCGGGCAAAAGCTGGCGCCGACGTTCAGCAAGGATCAGGTCCGCACTCCGTTTCCGTTCAATGCGTTTTACAGCGAGGATGATATTCCGGAGCTGGACACGGCGGACTGGAAGCTGGGCGTGTCGGGGCTGGTGCGCGACAAGGCGCCGTGGACGCTGGAAGGCCTGCGCAAGTTGCCCCAGCGCAGCGATATCACGCGGCTGATTTGTGTGGAGGGTTGGAGCGCGATCGGGCAGTGGGGCGGTGTGCCGTTGCGGACGTTCCTGGAGCATGTGGGGGCGGACACGACGGCGAAGTTTGTCGGGTTCAAGTGCGCGGATCGGTATTACTCGAGTCTGGATATGCCGACGGCGTTGCATCCGCAGACGTTGCTGGCGCTGGATTTCGCCGAGGTGGCGTTGCCGCCGGAGTATGGCTACCCGTTGCGGGTGAGGGTGCCGACGAAGCTGGGGTTCAAGAATCCGAAGCATATCGTCGAGATTGTGGTGGGTAATGAGAATCCCGGGGGGTATTGGGAAGATCAGGGGTACAACTGGTTTAGCGGGATCTGATCCCGCGTTTTTCAGGATCAAGATCAAAAGCGTCTGCCTGGGGGCAGACTGTTTCGCCTTCGGCGAGTTACTTGGAAAAGCACCCCAAGTAACCAAGGGTGCTTGCTCCTGGTTGGGCCCCTCTTTCCTCGGGGTTCCTTCACTCCGGTCTCGCTCCGTGGGCCCGCCGCCATCCGCCATCCATGGCGGGGGGCGGCTCTCGCGGCATCCATGCCGCTCGGCCCACTGCGCGACACCTCCGTTCAGCCTGCACCCAAGTCGCGATTGGTGTCGTCTGCACTTCCTGCATACGAAGATCAAAAGCAGATCAAAAGCGGATCAAAAGCGGATCAAGGGCGGATTGCGGGCTAAGGATGCTGGGGACT
>NZ_JASCOY010000101.1:0-16009 GCF_029960075.1 Pseudomonas sp. PS02290 | reverse complement strand
GGCTAAAGCCGGTCCCACTGAGATCAAAAACCTGTCACCGTTGAGCCAGACACGTGCAGATCGTTCCCACGCTCTGCGTGGTAATGCAGCCCCGGACGCTCTGCGTCCCTGTGGGACCGGCTTTAGCCGGGAGGGCGTCGGCGGCCATACCGGAAAAATGATATTGCACACACCGGCCTCTTCCCGGCTAAAGCCGGTCCCACATACATCAAAAGCCGGTCCTGCTGAAACACCGCCACCCCCTAAACCAACCTCCCGGCAATTGCAGTGGTCTAATTTCCCCGGACACCTCGATAAGTGGAAAATACATTTATCGAGGAGTTCTACATGACCAGAAAGCGCAAAAGATTTGATGACAGCTACAAACTGGAAGTCGTAAAGATGGTCAGGGATCAGGGGCTGACCGTTCCGCAGGTTTGTCAGGACCAGAATCTCGGTGAGACGGCCGTACGGCGGTGGATCCGCCAATATGACGCCGAGCAGCTGGGCCAGGCCGGGATCGGAAACCCGCTGACGGCTGAGCAGCAGCGCATTCGGCAGCTGGAGCAGGAAAACCGGCAGCTCAAGATGGACAACGACATCTTAAAAAAGGCTACCGCCTTCTTTGCCCGCGAACTGAAGTGACGTATAGGCTTGTTCGGCAACTGCAACAGAAGGCTTATTCGGTGGCGCATGTCTGTCGTGTACTGAACGTCAGTCGATCAGGTTTTTACGAGGCCTGTAAGCGGGCACAAGCGCCTGCTCGGCTAAGTTGCTCCGTTGTCGCGCAGCTCAAGGCATCGTTTGCCGAGAGCAACGGTTGCCGCGGAAGCCGCCCTTTAACCAAGGCTCTGCGGGCCAAGGGCATGCAAATAGGTCGCTATAAAGTCCGCCGCCTGATGCGAGCCCATGGTTTGCGCTCGGCGTGGAAACCCAAGTTTGTGCATACGACCGACAGCAAGCATGACCTGCCAATCGCTGAGAATGTGTTGAATCGACAGTTCGAAGCGCAGGCTATTAACACCGCCTGGGTCGCCGATATTACTTACATACAAACGCGTAGCGGCTGGCTCTATCTGGCCGTGGTGCTGGACTTGTTCTCGCGCAAGATCGTGGGTTGGGCGATGGCCCCAAACATGCCTGCAGAGCTGGTTTGCAGCGCGATGCAGATGGCCGTCGCGCAGCGTCAACCTCCACCTGGCTTGATCGCCCACTCCGATCGAGGCAGCCAATATGCGAGCGCAATCTACAGATCGCTGCTGGCCAGACACGCCATGCAGCAAAGCATGAGCCGTAAAGGTAACTGCTGGGACAATGCGGTGATGGAACGCTTCTTCCTGAGCCTGAAAATGGAGCGGGTATGGCGGCGCAATTACGCCAACCATGGCGAAGCGATACGCGACATCACTCAATACATCGTTGGGTATTACAACAATGAGCGGCTGCACTCGAAACTGGGGTATCTGCCACCGACCGTTTACGAACGGACGATGGCCTTGAAACCACCTATCGAGGTGTCCGGAATTAGTTGACCACTACAAATCGCCGCCCCCACGTCTTGCGTCGAGCCCTTCCCTCCCAGGTCCGGGGTGATCGGGCCTTCGGCAATCACCTGTTCAATCGCCTGCAAGATCCCGTCGTGGGCCGCGCGGTAGCGTTCGTCGCCGTTGCCGAGAAAGTCGAGCATCAGCGCGCCGGACCAGATCATCGCGATGGGGTTGGCGATGTTCTGTCCGTAGATGTCCGGCGCGGAGCCATGCACTGGTTCGAACAATGACGGAAACCGCCGTTCCGGGTCGAGGTTGGCCGAGGGGGCTATGCCGATGGTGCCGGCGCATGCCGGGCCGAGGTCCGACAGGATGTCGCCGAACAGGTTCGACGCCACGACCACGTCAAAGCGGTCCGGCTGCAGCACGAACCGTGCGCACAGAATGTCGATGTGCTGTTTGTCCCAGCTGACCTCAGGGTAATTCGCCGCCATCAACGCCGTGCGTTCGTCCCAGTACGGCATGCTGATGGAGATGCCGTTGGATTTGGTCGCCGCCGTCAGGCGTTTGCGCGGGCGGGTCTGGGCGAGTTCGAAGGCGAACTTGAGGATGCGATCGACGCCGCGACGGGTGAACACCGATTCCTGCAGCACGAATTCATGTTCGGTGCCTTCGAACATCTTGCCGCCCACCGAGGAATATTCGCCCTCGGTGTTTTCACGGATCACCACGAAATCGATGTCACCCGGCTTGCGTCCGGCCAGCGGACAGGGCACGCCGGGGAACAGGCGCACCGGGCGGATGTTCACGTATTGGTCGAAGTCCCGGCGAAACTTGAGCAAGGAACCCCACAGGGAAATGTGGTCCGGCACCTTGTCGGGCCAGCCCACGGCGCCGAAGTAGATCGCGTCATAGCCCTTGAGCCGCTCGAACCAGTCATCGGGCATCATCTGCCCGTGGGCGAGGTAGTAGTCGCAGTGGGCCCAGTCGAGCACCTCGATGCTCAGGTTCAGTTGCCATTTTTTCGCCGCCTGTTCCAGTACCCGCAGCCCTTCCGGCAGGACTTCCTTGCCGATGCCGTCGCCCGCAATCGCGGCGATTCTGAATGCCTTGCTCATGGTGCGCCCCTCGGGATGAATCAGTTCAAGCCGCCGATGTGGAAGGCTTTGACTTCAAGGTACTCGTCCAGGCCGTACTTGCTGCCCTCGCGACCGAGGCCCGATTGTTTGATGCCGCCGAAGGGCGCGACTTCCATCGAGATGATCCCGGTGTTGAGGCCGACCATGCCGAACTCCAGCGCCTCACCAAAGCGCCACGAGCGCTTCAGGTCCTGGGTGAAATAGTAGGCGCCCAAACCGAACGGCGTGGCGTTGGCCAACGCCAATGCCTCGGCCTCATCAGTAAAGCGCATCAACGGCGCCACCGGGCCGAAGGTTTCTTCGTTCGCCAGCAGCATGCCGGCTTGGGCGTCAGCCAGCACGGTGGGTTGCACGAACGGGGTGTCGCCTGTGGGAATCCCGCCGCAGAGCAGTTTGGCGCCCTGGCTCAGGGCGTCGTCGATGTGCCGCGCCACCTTGGCGACCGCCGCCGGGTTGATCAGCGGGCCGATGGTCACGCCCTCTTCCAGGCCGTTACCGACCTTGAGTTTGCCGACCTCCTCCACCAGCCGCGCGGCGAAACGGTCGTAGATGCCCGCCTGCACCAGAATGCGGTTGGCGCACACGCAGGTTTGCCCGGCGTTGCGAAACTTGCTGATCATCACCCCGGCCACGGCCTGTTCCAGGTCGGCGTCATCGAACACCACAAACGGCGCGTTGCCACCCAGTTCCAGGCTCAGGCGCTTGATGTGTTCGGCGCTCTGGCGCATCAGCAGGCGGCCGACGGCGGTGGAGCCGGTGAAGGAAATCTTGCGCACCGCCGGGTTGCCGGTGAGTTCTTCGCCGATGCTGGCGGGCATTCCGGTGATGACGTTGAACACGCCGGCCGGAATGCCGACGCGCTCGGCCAGCACCGCCAGGGCGAGGGCGGACAGCGGCGTGAGGTCCGACGGTTTGACGATGATCGGGCAGCCGGCGGCCAGGGCCGGCGCGCATTTGCGGGTGATCATCGCGTTGGGGAAATTCCACGGGGTGATCGCGGCGCAGACGCCCACGGGTTGCTTGAGGGTCAGCAGGCGGCGGTCGCCAGTGGGCGCCGGCATGGTTTCGCCGTAGACCCGGCGCGCTTCTTCGGCGAACCATTTGACGAAGCCGGCGCCGTAGCGGATTTCGCCCTTGGCCTCGTTCATCGGCTTGCCCTGCTCGCAGGTCATGATCAGCGCGAGGTCATCGAGGTTGTCGATCATCGCCTGAAACCAGCGCTCCAGCAGCCCCGCGCGTTCTGCCGCCGGGCGCGCGCGCCAGGCAGGCCAAGCACGTTCGGCGGCTTCGATGGCGCGCCGGGTGTCGACCGCGTCCATGGCCGGGACCTGCGCCAGCAGATCGCCGCTGGCGGGGTCGCGGACGTCCAGGGTGGCGCCACTGTCAGCAGCGATCCACTGGCCGTTGACGTAGGCGCGTTCAGCCAGCAGGCCGGGGTCTTGCAAGCAATTCTTGAGCATGGTCGAGTCCTGATCCGAGACAGATTCCAGTCTAGGGATCTGGCTCGAACGAGGATGCCGAAAGCGCCTTCAAACCAGCGCGCCGTGCTGAAATTCAACGCAGGACGGCAGGCTCTGCTACGCCTTCAACGAGCCAAGTAACCCTTGCAGAAAGCGCTCGCCGGCGTCCATCTGGCTGACCTCGATAAACTCGTCGGGCTTGTGCGCCTGTTCAATGGAACCCGGGCCGCACACCACCACCGGCACGTCCAAACGCTGCTTGAACAGACCGCCTTCGGTGCCGAAGGAGACCTTGGTCATGCCGGTGTCCGGCGCAGCGAACTGCTTGAGAAAGCTCACCGCTTCGACCGTCGGATGGGTGTCGAGGCCGGGGTAGACGTTGATGGTTTCGATCTCGATGGCCGCGACACTGGAGAGCTTCTGCGCCTCACGCACGATCACTTCGGCACGCTCGCGCATCTGCTCGATGAACTGATCCAGATTGTCCGCCGGCAGGTTGCGCACCTCGAAATCCAGCGTGCACAGGTTCGGCACGATGTTCAGCGCCTTGCCGCCGCTGATCTGGCCGACGTGCACGGTGCTGTAAGGCACGTCGTAGTCGGTGTCCTGAGCGCCGTGCTGTTGCAGATGCTGCTGGCTCTCCCGCAGGGAGGCGATGAAGTCGCAGGCCACGTGAATGGCGTTGACCGAGCGCGGCGCCAGGGACGAATGCGCCTCCTGACCCCGGCAATAGGTCCGGTAGGAGCCCTTGCCCTTATGGCCCAGCACGAACTGCATGTTGGTCGGCTCGCCGATCACGCAGAGAAACGGCCGCACCGGCGCCAGGTGCAGCACGTCGAGCAAGCGCCGCACGCCGACGCAACCGATCTCCTCGTCATGGGACAAGGCCAGTTGCAGCGGGCGGTTGAGGGGGCGTGTGAGTGAGTGCTCTGCCGCGTCGAGCATGGCGTCGATGGCCAGGGCGATGAAGCCCTTCATGTCGCAGCTGCCACGGCCATAGATGCGCCCGTCCTGCACGGTGGCGGCGAAGGCCGGAAAGGTCCACGCCTGCCCCGCCGCCGGCACCACGTCGGTGTGCCCGGAGAGCAACACGCCGGGCTGATCTTTCGGCCCGGTGCTGGCGAACAGGTTGGCCTTCTTGCCACTCTCGTCCTTGACGATCAGCGACTCGATGCCCTTGGTTAGCAGCAGGTCGCGGACGTAGTCGATCAGGGCCATGTTGGACTCCGACGACACGGTTTCGAAGGCCATCAGCCGTTTCAGAATCTCGAGAACGCGGGGTTTCATGAGGCGTGGCTCCGTTGCACGGCGGGAAGGGCAAAACGCGTGATGGAGAATGCCTCGATCGGGGTCGTGGTGCGACCGGTGTCGAGCAGTTCGGCCATCACGTCACCGACGCCGGGGCCGAGCTGGAAGCCGTGGCCGCAAAAGCCGAAGGCGTAGAACAGGCCGTCGACGGTGCCGCTGGGGCCCATGATCGGCAGCGAGTCCGGCAGGTAGCCTTCAATGCCGCTCCACACGCGGATGATGTTCAAATTGCCCACGCCCGGTAGCAGCCGGCGCATCTGCTCGGCCTGATTGAGGATGCTGCGCGGTTCGACAGCGGCGCGACGGTTGAGCATGTCCGGTTTGCTGCGAAAGCCGCCGCCGATGACGATGTTGCCCCGGGGAATCTGGCGGAAATAAATCACCTCTTCGGCGATCTTGGTGTACACGCCGATCACCGTCGGCAAGGCGTAGGGCACCGGTTCCGTGACCGCCATTTGCGGGCCGTGGGTGTCCAGCGGCACCGGTTCGCCAAACTGTGCCGAAAGCTTCTGGCCCCAAGCGCCGGCGGTGATCAACAGCTGCGCGGCGTGGAACTGACGACCGTCGGTGGTGGTGACGTGAAAATCACCGCCGACCTTCTGGACCTCGGCCACTTCCGTGCGCTCTTCGATCTGTGCCCCCAGGCGCCGGGCAGCGCGGGCAAAGGCTGGCGCGGCGAGGCGCGGGTTGGCGTGGCCGTCGTGGGGGGCGTACGAGCCGCCTTTGACGTCCGCGCCGAGAAAGCCAAAACGCTGATGCAGCTCGGCGCCACGGTAGATTTTCAGGTCCAGCTGCTCGGCCTCCGGGGCGGCGGCATAGGCCTCCAGCTCGGCGATTTCGTCTTCGCGATAACACACGCGCATGTGCCCGCTGGGGATGAATTCGAGGTCGTCGTCGATCAGTTCCGGGAGGCGTTTCCACAGTGCGTACGAACGGTTGGCCAGCGCCAGTTGCCCGAGGAATCGCCCTTGCCGGCGTACGTTGCCGAAGTTGACGCCGCTGGCGTACTGGCCGATCTGGTCGCGCTCCAGCAGGATCACCGACTGCCCGCGCTGACGTAGAAAGAACGCCGTCGCTGAGCCCATCACGCCGCCACCGACGATCACCACATCTGCTTTTTGCACGCTCATGGCGACACCTCCTCAATGAGCATCGACAAGGGTTTGACCGGCGCCTGCCCGCGCTGGCGACCGACTTCCTGCACCTGCACGCCGGCTTCCGCGGCGATCACTTCAGCCCCCGCCTGGGAGCAATAACGGCCTTGGCAGCGACCCATGCCGACCCGGCTGAAAGCCTTGGCACGGTTGACTTCACAGGCGCCCTTCTCATTAACCGTGCGACGCAATTCGCCGGCCGTGATCATCTCGCAGCGGCAGACGATGGCGCTGTCGGGCAAGGCCTTGGCCTGTTCAGCAGGCCAGGGAAACGCTTCGGCCAGGCCCAGACGAAACTGGTCCATCACCGTGAGCGCCTGTTGCTGTTCATCGCGCAGCCCGGCGTTAAACGGTTGCTTGAGGTCTTCGAGCAGTGCCAGTGCCACTCGGCGTCCGGCGTGCTCGGCAGCATCGGCGCCGCGAATTTTCGCCCCGTCGCCCGCGGCGTAGACGCCGTTCACCGAGGTCCGACCGGCCTCATCCGTCGCCAGCCACCATTGGCTGGAAGCCTCATCGAAGGCCATGGCGCAACCGGCCAGATCACCCAGCTGGGTTTCCGGGCGCAGGTGATACCCCAGCGCCACGGCATCGGCCTGCACGGTCACGGCCTTGCCGCTGCCCGTCGTAAAACGCACGCCTGCCACGCCATTGGCGGCATCGCCCAGCACCTCTAACGGCTTGACGCCGAGATGCACCGGTACTTTGGCTTGATACAACTGCGTCAACAGTTTCATGCCGGTCCACAGCAGACCCGGCCGCGCCAGCAGCTTGGGCAGGGCTTTGAGGCGCAGGCTGAAGGGCGAGGTATCGAGGACCGCGGCCACAGTCGCGCCGGCTTTGACGTACTGGCTGGCGACCAGGTACAGCAACGGCCCGCTGCCCATGAACACCACGCGATGGCCGATGGAAACCGCCTGATTCTTCAACGCGATCTGCGCCCCGCCCAGGCTGTAGGTGCCCGCCAGTTGCCAGCCTTCGATGGGCATCAAGCGGTCGGTGGCGCCGGTGCAGAGGATCAGCGCGTCATAGTCCAGCGTGGTGTGGCGGCCCTGATTGGCGCAGCACAGCTGCCCCGGCGTGAGGTTCCACACGAGGGTATCCGGGCGGTAATCGATGGCGCTACGGATGCGGTCGAAGGTCTGGTGCAGGTCCTTGGCCTTGTCGGCTTCGCTGCCATACAAGGTGGAGTAATCGCGGGTGAATCCGTCCGGCTGGCGGCGGTAGATCTGCCCGCCGTCGCGGCGGTTTTCGTCCACCAGAATCGGTTTGATGCCGGCCGCCAGCAGGGTTTCGGCGCAGCGCACGCCGGCCGGGCCCGCGCCGACGATGACGACGCGATGGGTGCTCAGCTGTGCAGTGGCCATGTCGCCTCCGGTTGTGTGGTGACGATGTCCAGCCCGTCGCGGACTTCGTTGGAGCAGGCGCGCAGGCGTTCACCGCCACGGGTCCACACCCAGCAATCCTGGCACGCGCCCATCAGGCAGAAACCGGCGCGGCGGCCGCTGTCGAATTCCGACTGGCGCAGCGCGGTGCCCTGGGTCAGCAACGCCACCATCAGCGTGTCGCCCTGCAATGCGTCGACCGGCGCGCCATCCACGGTCAGCTTGACCGTCGGCCGGCCCTGTTCGGCCAGCCTCACAAAACGCCCTTTCATGCATACGCTCCAAAGCTTGTGGGGGTGACGCCGCGCTGGGTCGCCAGCAGATCGGCGGCGTCGCGGTGGCACAGAATTTCACTGCCGTTGTCCAGCGTGCGGCGGTTGGGCGCGGTGCGGTTGCACAGGCCGTCGATGCGCATCGGGCAGCGATTGAGGAAGGTGCACAGCTCCGGCAGGTTGGCCCGCTCGCCGATCGGCGGCAGCTCGCCGCTGGTGGCGCCGCAGGTTTCCAGCCAGCCTTGACGCAGTTCCGGCACCGAATGGATCAACAGGTCGGTGTACGGGTGGTACGGCGCTTCGGCAAAGGATTCGCGGCGGCCGGCGTGGACTTTGTGGCCGCTGTACATCACCACGATGTCATCGCACAGCGCACGCACGGTAGAAATGTCGTGGCTGATGAACAGGTAGGACACGCCCAGTTGCTGGCGCAGGTCGCGGAGCAGTTCGAGGATCGCCGCGCCGACCACGGTGTCGAGGGCCGAGGTCACTTCATCGCAGAGAATCAGGTCAGGCTTGGCCGCCAGCGCCCGGGCCAGATTGACCCGCTGCTTCTGCCCGCCCGACAGCTCATTGGGACGGCGGTCGGCCATGTCCCGGGGCAGGCGCACCAGGTCGAGCAGCTCGCCGATGCGCGTCTGCAAGGCCGCGCCCTTGAGGCCGAAGTACATTTTCAGCGGACGGCTGAGGATGGTCGCCACGCTGTGCATCGGGTTGAGCGCGGTGTCGGCGTTCTGGAAGACCATCTGGATGCGCCGAAACTGCTCCGGCGTGCGCTCAGACAGGCTGCCGCCCAACGGCTGACCGTCGAAGGTCAGGCCGCCGAGGGCCGGGGTCAGCAGCCCCGCCACGACCCGCGCCAGGGTGGATTTGCCCGAGCCGGACTCGCCGATCACGCCGATGGCCTGGCCACGTCGTACGGTCAGGTCGATGTCTTCCAGCACGCGAATCGCCGGCATGCCCTGCAGGTTCTTGTTGCCGTAGCCGGCGGTCAGGCCGGTGATGGTCAGCAGTGGCCCTTCTTCCGCGATGCCACAGGGCGGACGAATGCGCGTGTCGGGCCGCGCAGCCGCCAGCAGGCTGCGGGTGTAATCGTGGGCCGGTGCCTTGAGCAGCGGCGCAGTGGCGCTTTGTTCGAGAATCTGCCCGCCGTTGAGCACGACAATCTGGTCGGCCATTTGCGCCACCACGGCCAGGTCGTGGGACACGTAGACCGCCGTGGCGCCGCGTTCCCGCACCACGCGCTTGAACGCCCGCAGCACGTCGATCTGGGTGGTGACGTCCAGCGCGGTAGTCGGCTCGTCGAGCACCACCAGCAGCGGGTCGCTGATCAGGGCCATTGCGGCCATCACCCGTTGCAGTTGCCCGCCGGAAACCTGGTGCGGGTAGCGACGGCCGATGCGTTCCGGATTTGGCAGCGCCAGGTCGCGGAACAGGCCGATGGCCTTGGCTTCCAGCTCTGCGCGGGTGCCGAGGCCGTGGATCAACGGCCCTTCTACCACTTGATCGAGGAGTTTTTTCGCCGGATTAAAGGCGGCCGCCGCGCTCTGGGCAATGTACGAGACGCGATTGCCGCGCAGGCCCTGCAACTCTTTTTCGCTGAGGGCGAGCATGTCGTGTTCGCCGACCTGCACCACGCCACCGGACAACCGGCAGCCCCGTCGCGCATAACCGAGCAAGGCCAGGGCAATGGTGGTTTTGCCGGAGCCGGACTCGCCGATCAGCGCCAGCACTTCGCCCTTCTCCAGGGCAAAACTCACGCCCTTGACGATCTCCACTTCGCTGCCCGGATCACCGGCCACCACGCGCAAGTCTTCGACGCGAATCAACTGGGTCATGTCAGTGGCCTCCCGAGCGGCGACCGCGTCGCGATGACAGGTAGTCGATCAGCAGATTGACGCCGATGGTCAGCGTGCCGATAGCCAGTGCCGGAATAATGATCGCCATCGCGCCCTGGTTGAGGCCGCCGATGTTTTCCCGCACCAGCGAGCCAAGGTCGGCGTCCGGCGGCTGCACGCCGAGGCCCAGAAAACTCATGCCGCTGAGCAACAGCACGATGTAGCCGAAACGCAGGCCCAGGTCGGTGAGCACCGGGTTGAGCATGTTCGGCAGGATTTCCCGGCACGCCACGTACAGCTTGCCTTCACCCCGGGTGCGCGCCACTTGCACGTATTCCAGCGCTTCGATATTGACCGCCATGCTGCGGGCCACCCGGAACGAGCCGGGGATGTAGCTGATGACCGCCGTGCAGATCAGCAGCGTGACCGACGAGCCGAAGGCCGAGACCATGATCAGCGCTAGCATTTTGCTGGGGATCGAAATGAAGGCGTCCATGATCCGGCTGATGATTTCGTCCAGCCACTTCGGCGAAACCACTGACAGCAGCGCGCAGCCGGTGCCGAAGAAGCTGGCCAAAAGCGCCGCCACCAACGACAGACCGACCGTGAAGCGCGCGCCCACCAGCACTCGGCTGAGCATGTCGCGGCCCAGGTAATCGGTGCCGAACGGATGCGCCAGGCTGAAGCCTTCGAAGATGTTGTCGGAGATCACTTCGCCGACCGGGTGCGGCGCCAGCCACGGGCCGAACAGCGCCACCAGCAGCCAGATCACGCAGACGGCAGCACCGACCAATCCCAGCCAGGACGGGTTGCCGGAGACCTTGGCCAGTGCCAGGGCTGAAGACGCAGGCCTGGATTTCGCAATGAGCGGGTTCATTGGTTTCTCAGCCTCGGGTTGGAGAGGATGGCGCAGAGGTCGGCAAGCAACACCAACGCCAGATAGGCCGCGCAGAACAGCATGGTGCAGGCTTGCACCAGGGCCATGTCGCGGTTGGTCACGGCATCGACCATCAGGCTGGCGATGCCGGGGTAGTTGAAGATGGTCTCGACGATCACCACCCCGCCGAGCAGGTACGACAGGCTCAGGGCGATGGCGTTGGCTATCGGCCCGATGGCGTTGGGCAACGCGTGGCGCAGGACGATGCGGATCGGGCTGACGCCTTTGAGGCGGGCCATTTCCACGTACGGGCTGTCGAGCTGGTCGATGACGGCGGCACGGGTCATGCGCGCCATCTGCGCCACGATCACGCAGCACAGGGTCATTACCGGCAGGGCGTAAGTGCGCAGAAATTGCAGCGGCGAGGTGATGTCGGTGGCATAGGACAGCGCCGACAGCCAACCGAGGTTGACCGCGAAAATCAGCACCGCCAGGGTCGCCACCAGAAACTCAGGGACTGCGACCATCGCCAGGGTGATGAAACTCAGGCAGCTGTCGATGCGCCCGCCCCGACCCATGGCCGAACCGATGCCGAGGATCAGCGCCAGCGGCACCGACACCAGCGCCGTGGCGGCCGCCAGCATCAGCGTGTTGGGCACCCGGCCGGCCATCAATTCACCCACCGGCATGGCGTTGGACACCGACTGGCCCATGTCGCCGGTGAGCAGGCTCATCAACCAGTGCAGATAGCGCAACACGCCGGGTTGATCGAGTCCCAGTTTCAGACGCAGTGCCGCCACCTGTTCAGGGGTGGCGAACTGGCCGAGGGATTGCTGCGCCGCGTCGCCCGGCAGCACGGCCGTGATCGCGAACACGACCATGGACACGATCAACAGGGTCACGGCCCCGGCACCGAGGCGCCGGCAGATCAACCACAGTGTATGGCTATTCATCGCACTGCCTCCTCAAGCGTCCAGCCACACCTGCTCGGCGAACATGTAACCCATGAAGCCGCCCAACGGGTTCGAGTCGTAGCCCTTGATGCGCTGGTCGACACCGTCGATGTTGCTGATGAACACCGGCACGCCGATGCCGCAGTGATCGTGGACCAGGGTCTGCATGTCGCCGTACATCTTGGCGCGCTTGGCGTCGTCGGTTTCGCCCCGGGCCAGCATCAGCAACTGGTCGAACTGATCGTTCTGCCAACCGGACTCGTTCCACGGCGCCTTGGACTGGAAGAACTGCGAGAACATCACGTCGGCGTTCGGTCGCGGGTTGATGTTGCCGAAGCTCAACGGGTGCTTCATCCAGTGGTTGGACCAGTAGCCGTCGCTCGGCAGGCGGTTGACGTCCAGCTTGAGCCCGGCCTGTTTCGCCGATTGCTGCAGCAGCACGGCGATGTCCACGGAACCTGTCGCGGCAGGCGACGCCATGACCGGCATGGTGATGCTTTCCATGCCGGCTTTCTTCAGCAGGAACTTGGCTTTTTCCGGGTCGTAGACCGTCTGCGGCAAGTCGGTGTTGAAGTAGCGCGACCCCGGCGCAATCGGGTGATCGTTGCCGACCACGGCGAAGCCACGGAACACGGCGGATTTGACCTGTTCGCGGTCCAGCAGCAGTTTCATGGCCTGGGTGAATTCCGGGCTTTTGCCGGGGAGCTGGTCCTGGCGAATGATCAAGTCAGTGTAGTTGCCCGACGGTGCATCGACGACGCGGTGTTTGGGGCTGGCGGCGATGCGCGTGGTGGAGCGCGGGTTGACCTCGTTAATCATGTGCACGTCGCCGGACAGCAGCGCGTTGACCCGCGAAGGCTCGTCGGCGATGGCGATGAATTCGATCTCGTCGAGGTACGGCAGGCCCGGTTTCCAGTAGTTCTTGTTGCGCACGGCCACCGAACGCACGCCCGGCTTGAACTCGCCAACGGTGAACGGCCCGGTGCCGATGCCTTTGTTGAAATCGGTGGTGCCCTCGGGAACGATCAGCAGGTGCGACACGGCGAGGATCGACGGCAGTTCGGCGTTCGGCGCGCTGAGGCGGATCTGCACTTCGTTCGGGCCGGTGGCCTTGATTTCGGCGAACTGCTCCATCAGTGGCATGACTTTGGAGCCGGTGATCGGGTCCTTGTGGCGGCTGAGGGAGAACACCACGTCGGCGGCACCGAGGCTCTTGCCGTTGTGGAAGGTCACGTCCTTGCGCAGGGTGATGGTCCACAGTGTGGCGTCAACGTTATCGATGCGCTCGGCCAGTTCCAGCTGCGGCACCAGGTGCTTATCGAAACGGGTCAGGCCGTTGTAGAACATGTAGTGACGCGCATAGTCGGTGGACAGCGCACCCTTGGCCGGGTCGAGGGTGTCGGCGGTGGAACTGGACATACCGGCGACGCGGATCTTGCCGCCCGGCTTGCCCTTGCCGCCAGCGGTGGCTTCTTCGGCGAACAGTTTGCCGGCGCTGCCGAACAGGCTGCCCGCCCCCGCTGCGGCGACGCCGGCAAGGCCAAGCATCTGCAAGGCGTTGCGCCGCGACATGCCGCGATTGAGGCCTTCGAATACCCGCAGGCTGTCTGGGCCGGAGATAAGCTCGGGGGTGTCTTTGTGGTCAGTCATATCAAGGCTACCTGTCGATGATCGGGATATTCGAGTGCTCACGGATGTCCGGAGCGTCCTGGAAACGCAGACGACGGTGACGCTACAACGGGCGACTCAGCGCAGGCGTCAGTGCAGATAGTCCTGCAAGCGGTAATACGCGCCCACGAACGGCAGAAACCACGGCTTGCCAAAGTGCCCGGGGATTGCCGGCCATTCCAGTTCACGCCAGGGATTGGCCGCCGCGTTGCCGGCCATGACCTCGGCCATGACCTGGCCCATGTGCACGGACATCTGCACGCCATGGCCGCTGTAGCCCATGGAATGGAACACGCCGCCGTGCTGGCCGGCGCGGGGCAGGCGGTCGGACGTCATGTCCACCAGACCGCCCCAGCAGTAGTCGATTTTCACGTTGGCCAATTGCGGGAACATGTTCAGCATCGCCGCCTGCAGCACCTTGCCGCTCTTGGCGTCAGACACGCCGTCGGACATGGCAAACCGCGCACGGCCGCCGAACAGCAGGCGGTTGTCCGGGGTCAGGCGGAAGTAGTTGCCGATCTGGCGGCTGGTCACGTACGCCCGGTGCTGTGGCAACAACTCGTCGATCAGCGCCTGGGGCAAGACTTCCGTGGCGATGACAAAACTGCCCACCGGCACGATCCGCCGGCGGTACCAGCCGAGATCGCCGTGCTGGCAAGCGCCGGTCGCCAGCAGCACTTGGCCTGCGTGCAGCGAGCCCTTGGCGGTGTTGACCTGATAACCGCCGGCCTGGGGCTTCCAGTCCTTGACCGCGGTGTGTTGATAAATCATTGCGCCGCGCCGGGCAGCGGCTTCTGCCAGGCCAACACCAAAGCGGCCGACGTGCATCTGCACGCCATTGCGCTGCAACAAGCCACCGTGAAACTGCGACGAGTTGACTTCGGCACGGGTCTGCTCGGCATTCAGCAGCTCGACGTCGGCGTCCACCTCCTGGCGAATCAGCTCGCAGGTGCGGGCCAGGCCTTCGTAATGCAGGGGTTTGGCCGCCAGCTTGAGCTTGCCGTTGCGCAGCAGATCGCAGGCGATCCCTTCCTGCTCGACCAGCGACACCACGGTCTGCACCGCGCTTTCATAGGCCTGGTAATAGGCGCGCGCCCTGGCCGCACCGAGACTGGCGTGCAGCCCGGCGTAATCCTGCGCCACGCCGGTGTTGCACTGCCCACCGTTGCGCCCCGAGGCTTCGCCGATGACCCGACCGGCGTCCAGCACGACCACGCTGGCACCCTTGAGGGCCAAGGCTCGCGCCGCTGACAGGCCGGTGAATCCACCGCCGATCACGGCCACGTCGACCTGCCCGGGCAAGCCGCCGAGTTGGGCACCGGTGAAGGCCGGTGAAGTGTCGAGCCAATAGGATTCACTGCCCATCTTTAACCCCTTATCGCTAAAACGGCGGCGCTGAAATGGCGTGGAGACGGCGTTTGAGTTACAGGCCCACGAGCGCCGGCAGTCCGCCGATGTCGGTGATCTGCTGGTACTCGAAGTACGCATTCGCCGGGACTTCATGACCACGGGCCACGAACGCCTTGTGCTTGATCTTCATGTCGTGGGCCGACATCAGGTCGTAACGGAAGCTCGAAGACACATGCAAGATGTCTTCCGGGCCGCAGCCGAGGTTGTCGAGCATGAACTCGAACGCGGCCAGACGCGGCTTGTAGGCCTGGGCCTGTTCGGCGGTGAAGACCTTGTGGAACGGCGCGCCGAGCTTGTCGACGTTGGACATGATCTGGCTGTCGCTGGCGTTGGAGAAGATCACCAGGGGAATCTTGTCGGCGATCTTCGACAGACCCGCCGGCACGTCGGCGTGGGGGCCCCAGGTCGGCACGGCGTCGTAATACAGTTGACCTTCATCGCGGTACTCGACACCCCAGCGCTTGCAGGTCCGGGCCAGGGCGGTCTTGAGGATCACATCGTACGGCTGCCAGTCGCCCATGACCTGATCGAGGCGATAGGCCGAAAAGTCTTTGACGAACTGGTCCATCTGTTCAGGCTTGACGCGGTCAGCAAACAGCTCGCGGGTCATGGTGCCCATGTGGAAATTGGTGAGCGTGCCGTAGCAGTCGAACGTAATGAATTTGGGACGAAGAAAGCTCATTGAGTGCGGTCCTGAAGTCAGTTGAGTGTGGCAAGCGTTCGCTGCCCTGGCGGCGCGTCGGCCTCGTTGCAGCACAGCTTCATTACATCACTGTGAAATCAGCATATGCCGTCTAAAACGACCCGTGCTCAATACAAACCACCGTTTTGGTGGCTGGGCTCAGCAGAGTTTGCGGTGCGCGCCAGCCTTGGGCAGGGCCTGTGTTTGTGCGCTTTTAGGGGGCTTTTGCGGGGATTGCGGGGTGGAAGCGCTTAAGAATGGGGGTTGCGGCGGCAGATAATGTGGCGTGCGGATCTTTAGTGTGATCGTTCCCACGCTCCGCGTGGAAATGCATCCCGTGACGCTCTGCGTCACCTACTCAGGCATGGGACGCGGAGCGCCCGGGGCGGCATTCCCACGC
>NZ_JASCOY010000100.1:0-16062 GCF_029960075.1 Pseudomonas sp. PS02290 | reverse complement strand
GAGCGGCATGGATGCCGCGAGAGCCGCCCCCCGCCATGGATGGCGGATGGCGGCGGGCCCACGGAGCGTCGTCGGAGTGAGGGTATTCCGACGAAGGAGGAACCCAACCAGGAGCAAGCACCCTTGGTTACTTGGGGATGGTGCGACTTTCGACTTTTCCAAGTAACTCGCCGAAGGCGAAACCGAGGCCGTTAGGCCGACGCCCTTGATCTTGATCTTGATCTTGATCTTGATCTTGATCTTGATCTTGATCTTGATCTGCATAAGCCGCACCGTTAAACAAGCCGCTCTTGGACCAACGCATTGCGAACAACCACCAGCATCGACTCAATATTCTGATCCCAATCCACCGTCCCGCTGATCCGCACACACTGCTGATGCAACCCCCGCACACTGAACAACTCCCCCGGCGCCACAACAATCCGCTGCTCCAGCAACCGATTGAACACCCGCGCCGTATCCACCCGATGCACACTCTCCAGCCAGAGCGAAGCACCACCCCGAGCACGCACAAACGCCACCTCATCCCCCAGATACGCCTCCACCCCGCTTGCCAACTCACCGACCCGCTGCTCAAGACAGCCACGCAACTCCCGCATGTGCCGATCAAACTGCCCCGACGCATACAACCGCGCAATCGCCTTCTGCCGAACCGGCGGCAAACGGAACGAACGCAACACCCACTGCTGATGCAACAGCGCCCGCGAATGCCTGCTCAACAAATACCCGAACGGCGCCTCCAGCCCGATCATCTTGTCGAACGCACCCACCACCAGCAGCCGCTCCGGATCAATCAAATCCCGAAACGGCGAACGGTCCTCCTCGAAACACAGGGCCCCATGGGTATCGTTCTCCAGCACCCACAACCCATGCAGATTCAATACCTCCGCCAACCGCGCCCGCTGGGCGGAAGGCATCAATTGCCCGCGAATCGGGTCCATCTGCGACGACACAATCGCCATCTTCACCGCTTCCCGCTGGATCACCGCGCCCAGCTCATCGACGTCGATTGCCCCTTGCGCGTCGGTGCAGATTTCAATCACCCGAATCCCGTAGGCCTGCAGCGTGCGCAGAATGCTCCAGCCGCACGGCGACTCCACCAGCACGGCGCCGTCGCGCAGTTGCAGCGCTTCAATCACCGTCTTCAGCACGCCGGTCTTGTCCGGCCCGATGAACACGTTGTCCGGGTGCCAGCAATGCTCGGTGGACGAGGTGTAGTGGCCGGCCAGCGCCGTGCGCAACTCGACATCACCGAAGGGCTGAAATCGCGGGTCGGGCTGGCAGGGATAATGACGCATGAGGTCGCGCTCAACGCTCAACAACGCGCCGTGAAGCGACAGCAACAGCGTCGGCTCGTCGGCGCCGAAGACGAACATGTCCGGGCGCCGGGCGCTGGCATGAAAACGCGTGAAGACGTCATCGCCTTCCAGCGGCATGTCGTTGCAGGGGTTGGGCAGCGCGAAATAACCGGACTTGGGCACGGAGCAGATGCGCCCTTCTTTTTCGAGCAGGCTATAGGCGTTTTGCACCGTGGAAATCGACACCCGCAGCCGTCGCGCCAGGAGGCGCAACGAGGGCAAGCGCACAGCTGGTCCGGCGGACAGTTCGTTGGTCAGCCTGAGCAGGTAGCGGTACACCATCTGATAGGCAAAGTCGGTCTTGTTGTTATTCATCGAACACCCCATCCGTGCGCCAGGCGCAGGGTCATTGAGAAAGCGCCCCGTCGACCACCCGAGGCTCAACGCAGCACGTCGCGTCAGTTCACCTCGCAGCGTTCAACGCCCCGAAATCAGTTCCGTGGTCAGGGCGCCGGTATGCGGATCGACCGTCGCCACCCGGCGCTTGTCGGGATCGCTGGCACGGACCCGGGCGATGATCGAACGGTCGTCGTTGAAGTCCACGTGGCGCTTGGCGTAGAGCGATTGCAGCCCCTTCAGGCTCAGGCCGCTGACTTCCACAAGCCAGTGCGGCACCAGGTCCGGGACGAGTTGCCCGGCGAGGGTCTTGTGCAGATCACTGAGCCCCACCAGCATGCCGGGGTGATAGCGACGCAGGAAATCCTCGAGCCGTGCGCCGGCGTCCACAAATGGCGAGAACAGCAGGCACACCCATTGCGTCTCGCCCAGGCCGAAAGCTTCCTGGCCGTAGCCTTCGGCAAGCTGCCGGCGATCGTCGATTTTTTCCGGGCTGTCGTAGGCGGCCAAGGCCTGAGCGATCAATCGGGCAGGCATGCGTTTGCGGCGCATCATGGCCGCCGCCAGCTCCAGGTACTCGGCGATGCCATCGTTGTAGGCACGCCCCTCTATAAATTCGGCCTTGAGCCCGCGCAGATGGGCCATCAGCAGCGGATTGGCGCAGTCCGATTCACTGAAGCTGAACGCCAGGTCATCAAAGCGAAAGCCCAGAAAATCAGTGAGAAGCCCCCAGTGTTCCTCCGTGCGAAAGCCGATGAGGTCCGCGGCGGTCAGCAAGGTCGGGGCAATGGTTCTATTCGGGTAGACCGGGGGCCGGCAGCAGCCCGACGCTTCCGCCGACTCGCCGTACAGCTCCTCGTAATAGGCGCGCCCGACACTGTCGATGACGCTTAATGCCCCGCTGAAACCCAAGGTGTGCCAGGGCTCGATTTTCTGCCCGCCATGGCGCGCCAGACGCATAATCCACGTCGCGTATTGCTTCTGCTCCTTGAGCGAGTCGCCGCTGATGACCGCATTCACCCCGCCACCCCAACAAGCAGCGCGAACCATGAAGTCCGCCATGCCCAGGTAGCAGCTGTTGCAGAAGGTAGTCCGCGCATCGCCAGCCGTCAGATGCCCGCCCAGCAGCACGTCGGAGCGATTCTGCTCACGACCCGCGGTCGAAACAGGCAAATCGGGCTCGAAAATCTGCACGTACTGGTGATCGATCACCAACAGCTCGACCCTCGGGTCGTCGTGCAGAAACAGCGCCGAATAACAGCGGTCGATGTTGCCCATCACCGCCGAAGTAATGCCTGCATGGCGCATATTGGCGACCCGCAGCCTGAACGTTGCCGGCCCCCGTGCGGCGATGCTCAGTTGAGCGGCACGCAACATGGCCACGGTATAGGCGCTGTCCTTGCCGCCGCTGAATGCCACCAGCACTTTATAGCCGCCGATCCTGTCTATGCCGCCCGCAGCGACGATCAAACGCTGGATCAATAACTGAAGGGCGGTTCGTTCGTTGCGATTCAAATAACCCGAGAGGCGTTGCAGCACTTGCTGATAGACGTAGCTCATGGCCTGTTCGTGCATTGAACTCATGGCTTTGATACCCGACGACTGGTCAGCGAGGCAACGCTGTTCCCTATTGTTGGCTTGATATCCATACATGAGGGAGTCCCGATAGTCATGAGTGCAGCGGGCCGGTTATCAGGCAAAGCAGAGGGCGGCAGGTCAACAGGCATCGACTCGTTCCTTGAGCATGTAATTATTGAAACTATTATCGACGCATGCGAAACAATTACAAGCCAGCTACTGCCGACACGTGAAGCTTCTCTTTTCGACAAATCCGAACAGGCATTAAACGAGGATGTTTAAATAAGGGTTTATTAAAACGAACAGTCCATTGATTCGAAAAGACTTATAACCACACACACTTGGCGGATTGACCATTCAATTAAACATCCGATAAACAAAAAAGCCTTCCAGAACATTCGGGAAGGCTTGAGTGATGCAACGTGACCGGTGACTGACAGGGCGGTTACCTGGAACCCGGTCTCCGACACCTCAATCCCGACGCCAGGTCAAAAGCGTCGAGCATTCAATGAGCGCGATGGTCTGCACTCAGGATGGATCAACCTCAACCACCACGCGACCGCCCACCGGGCAACCGTCCATCAAACGATGCGCCTCGACCAGTTGATCGAAGGG
This sequence comes from Pseudomonas sp. PS02290, assembly GCF_029960075.1. Taxonomy (NCBI): domain Bacteria; kingdom Pseudomonadati; phylum Pseudomonadota; class Gammaproteobacteria; order Pseudomonadales; family Pseudomonadaceae; genus Pseudomonas; species Pseudomonas sp. PS02290. The sequence continues at coordinate 12,175 of NZ_JASCOY010000100.1, read as the reverse complement.
GAACACCTTGGTGATCTGCGGCACCAGCATGCCATCTGCCGTCATCTGGTTGATGTCGCGCAATGCACGCTTGATCGCTTCTTCGTCCTGCTTGATGCCCAGCTCAGGCTTGCCGGTGAAGTTGCCAACGCAGTGCACAAAGAACTGAATGTTCTTCTGGAACGCTGCACACGCCGGGAATGGCGTCTGGTTGCCGCCTTGCAGGCCATAGAGAATCAGGCTGCCACGTGGCGCCAGCACATCACCCAGAATCGACATCTGCGGGCCGCCCAGACCGTCGAGGACAATGTCCACGCCGCGGTTGTCGGTGTAGCGGTTGATCGTCAGAAGCAGATCCTCTTCTTCGGTGACGATCACCTTGTCCGCACCCATTTTCAGCAGGTATTCGCGGCAGGCGTCGGTCTTGGTCGCGGCAATCACCTTGATGCCGAGCGCCTTGCCCAGTTGCAGAAACGCAGGGCCCGCGCAGTGGCTGGCATCGGTGACCAGCGCCGTTTGCCCGGGTTTGGACCGTGCCAGTTCAACGAAAGCAAAATACGCCACCAGCATTGGCGTGTAGTGAACGGCCGCCTGATTGGGCGTCAGCACGTCCGGGTAATGCGTCACGGAGGTGCGAGGCAACAGGATCAACTCGCCGTAGACCGGGTACACATTGACGTCAGCCGAAGGGAAGCTGGCAACCTTGTCGCCGACTTTCAGGTCGGTCACGCCATCGCCGATGGCGGTAATGACGCCCGCCATTTCGGAACCCAGACCGGCCGGCAGGCGAGCTTGGGATGAAGCCAGATTTTGCCGCCACAGCACGTCGTACCAGGTGACGCCGATCGCCTGGACGCGCACTTGCACCTCACCGGGTGCAGGCAACGCGACCGGCAGCTCTTCTACTTTGAGCACCTCGGCCGGACCGAACTGATGAAAACGGATCGTGCGGGACATTTCGAACCTCGCCTTATGAACCTTGATGCCATGAACTCTATCCGGGCGCCGCCGGTAACACTATCAGTGGCTATTAATAGTCGACATGCCTGCCATCGATTCTGATGGTGCAGGCAGCGCTGAATCTCAAGCGGCCGTCCCGGGCCTGCAGGGCGCACATTGTTGGGTGCGCACCGCGACATTGCAACCCAGAGGCCAAATATCGATGAATCCCTTGTTCCACGCTGGCTGCGTCGGCCCGGATTACAAAGGGCCAGTATGTAGGCATTGGTGTGTTTTTACTCGTCAAGGTTTCATCGAGGCCTATCGGCGGCATGGTACGAAGCTCATTTACAGGGATGCAGGAAAATTCAACGATGCAGACAACCGGTATTTACCCGTAATATCCCTGCCTGAGCTGAACACGTGGCGCGCGTCTGGGCCGCCAATGTATCGACCAATGCCCCCGAGACCCCCGTCATGAATCGCAACGACCTGCGTCGCGTCGACCTCAATCTGCTCATCGTTTTCGAAACATTGATGCACGAACGCAGCGTCACACGCGCTGCTGAGAAGCTGTTCCTCGGTCAGCCGGCGATCAGTGCGGCGCTGTCGCGATTGCGCGGGCTGTTCGACGATCCGCTGTTCGTGCGCACCGGGCGCAGCATGGAACCCACCGCGCGGGCCATCGAGATCTTTGGCCTGTTGTCCCCTGCCCTGGACTCCATTTCCACCGCCGTCAGCCGCGCTGCCGACTTCGACCCGGCCACCAGCACCGCAGTGTTCCGCATCGGCCTGTCCGATGAAGTCGAGTTCGCCCTGCTGCCCTCGCTGCTCAAGCGCCTGCGCTCGGAGTCGCCCGGCATCGTGCTGGTCGTGCGCCGCACCAACTACATCCTCATGCCGGCGCTGCTGTCTTCCGGCGAAATCTCCATCGGCGTCAGCTACACCGACGACCTCCCCGCCAATGCCAAGCGCAAAGTGCTGCGCCGTAGCAAACCCAAACTGCTGCGCGCCGACACCATGCCGGGGCCGATCACCCTGGACGACTTCTGCGCCCGCCCCCACGCACTGGTGTCCTTCGCCGGCGACCTGGGCGGCTTCATCGACGAACACCTGGAAAAAATCGGCCGCAAACGCCATGTCGTGCTGGCGGTTCCCCAGTTCAACGGGCTGGCGACACTGATTGCCGGGACTGACATTGTGGCGACCGTGCCGGATTACGCGGCTGCCGTGCTGACGGCTGCCGGGGGGGTGCGTGCGGAAGAGTTGCCGATTGAATCGCGTACGTTTGAGCTGCACATGGCTTGGCGTGGGTCGCAGGACAATGATCCGGGGGAAAGATGGTTAAGGTCGCGGATTCAGATGTTTTTTGGGGATCCGGATAGTTTGTAATGAATGGCCCGACACATTGATTGAAGAGCAATCCCAACCATGAAAAATCGGGCACCCTACTACGTGCTGTTTACTGTGATGCTTTCACTGTTGTGCCAACCCGCCCTGGCATCATCGTGGCAAATCTGCAGGATGGAGTTGCGCATTACTGATGTCGTGACAAACCCATTTCCCAAGTTGCAGGCGGAGATCCTGAAAGTAAGCGTAAAGACGGCCACGGTTATCTGTCCCGAACAGGGGACGACTCTCATGTTTACGCCGGAAACGTCGGACTATCAGGCGGTACTTCCACGCCGAAGCTGGCCTAAGAGAATTGGTATGGCGCCTCCAGATGTAAGAATACTTTCACGCCATCGAATTAACGTTTTCGCGTACTACTCCGGTCTGGCTACCATTTTCGAGCCTTGGTTAGGGGTTTCGAAAGAAGATCGCATCAACCCGCCCGTCCATCCAACGCCAGCCCGCCACCGCTGCCCGCTTCGCCCCAAAATGCCTCTGCCGCCTGACTCAATTTTGCCTTCGGCCGTGTCAGATGAATCTCCAGCGGAATATCCCAGCTTTCATCCAGTGCTCGGACCAACCGCCCTTCCAGCACTTCCTGCTCGGTGAGGCTTTTCGGCAGCCACGCCACGCCTTTGCTTTCCAGGGCCATGGACATGAGCACCGCGGCAAGGTGGCTGCTGAAAAGTGGTTTGAGGTGAAGGTAATCTTCCTTGCCCCGCAGTCGGTGCGCGACGATACGGCCCAGCCCGGATTCATGGGTGTAAGCCAGATACGGCAATGCCGCCGGCGCGGTGCCGAATCGGGTCGATGTGTTCGCCAGGGGCACCAGCACGTCCTCACCCACTTTTTTGCTGATGAACTGATCAGGCGCCAGCAACGGAGGGACGTCGGGGTGGCGATGGCAGAGCATGAACTGCACCTGACCGTGGATCAGCATCTGCTCGCAGACGGCCATGCTGTCGGAATGCAGCTGCACGGCTTCGATGAGCGCGCCATTTTCCGAGCTTCGCAGCCACTTGGGGAAGAAGGTGAACGACAGCGAATGCGTCGCCGCGAACTTGAGTGACCGCGCTGCCATGCCGGCCACTTCCTGAGCCTCGTTGCGCATCCGGTACAGGTGCCGGGCGGCCTCCTGAGCGCTGGGCAAAATCTGCCGGCCGGCTTCCGTCAGCGTCGCGCCCTGGGGTGTGCGCACGAACAACTCCACCCCCATCCAGTTCTCCAGCGAGCGAACCCTGCGGCTAAAGGCCGGCTGGGTAACATGCCTTGCTTCGGCGGCACGGACAAAGCTGCCGTACTCCGCCAGCGCTGAAAGGTCTTCGAGCCAGACGAGTTCCAAGGGGCCATGCCTCCTGTGCATAGGGTGCGGCATTAATAGCATTGGGCGGTTGGCGTCGCAAAGCCTAACGTGGGGCCACGAACAACAGCACGAACAACAAGAGTAACCCGCCATGCACATCGTCGACATTCGTGAGAAAACCGTCTCCATCGCCTCGCCCATCGCCAACGCCTACATCGATTTTTCCAAGATGACCTGCTCGGTCGTTGCAGTGATCACCGACGTGATTCGCGACGGCAAACCGGTTATCGGCTATGGCTTCAATTCCAACGGTCGCTACGGCCAGGGCGCGCTGATGCGTGATCGCTTTCTGGCACGCATCACCGAAGCGGACCCCGACACCCTTGTCGATCACGAAAACAATAACCTGGACCCGTTCGCCATCTGGAAAGCCCTGATGACCAACGAAAAGCCGGGCGGTCACGGTGAGCGCTCGGTCGCCGTGGGCACTATCGACATGGCGGTCTGGGACGCAGTCGCCAAAATCGAAGGCAAACCGCTCTATCGCCTGCTGGCTGACCGCTACCGTAACGGCGTGGCCGACGACAAAGTCTGGGTCTATGCAGCGGGCGGCTATTACTACCCCGGCAAGGACCAGACCAAGCTCAAGGCAGAGATGCAGAGCTATCTGGATCGCGGTTATGACGTGGTCAAAATGAAGATCGGCGCGGTCCCACTTGACGAAGACATCCGCCGCATCGAGGCGGTGCTGGAGGTGGTGGGTGACGGGCGCCGTCTGGCGGTGGATGCCAACGGCCGTTTCGATCTGGAAACCGGCATTGCCTACGCAGAAGCCATCAAGCCGTACAACCTCTTCTGGTACGAAGAAGTCGGTGACCCGCTGGATTACGCGCTCCAGGCCGAGCTCGCCAATCACTACGAACTGCCCATGGCCACCGGTGAAAACCTGTTCTCCCATCAAGACGCCCGCAACCTGCTGCGCCATGGCGGCATGCGCCCTGATCGCGACTTTCTGCAGTTCGATTGCGCGCTGTCCTACGGACTGGTGGAATACATGCGCACCCTGAAAGTAATGGAAGACATGGGCTGGTCGTCCCGCCGCGTGGTGCCACACGGTGGTCACCAGATGTCCTTGAACATCGCCGCCGGTCTGCACTTGGGCGGCAACGAATCCTACCCGGACGTGTTCCAGCCCTTCGGCGGTTTCGCTGACGGGATCAAGGTGGAAAACAGCTACGTCGGATTGCCGGATATTCCTGGGGTTGGCTTTGAAGCGAAGTCCGCCTTGTACGCCGTGATGCGCGAGTTGGGTGAAGGCTGATTGGCGATCGCGTCAGCCCTCTTGCCCCGCAGCTGATCCGCGAAATGCTCCGGTCATTGCACCTCAGACGTGGCATGACCGGCGTCTTCACGCCTGCAGCGTTCGCGACAGGAAATCCCGAATGTACTGCGCAACCTCCGGCGCATGGGTCTCCAGGGCGAAGTGGCCGGCCTCCAGAAGATGCACCTCGGCAGTCGGGATGTCCTTGCGAAACGCCAGCGCACCCGGAGGGATGAAGGCCGGGTCGTGCTTGCCCCACACCGCGAGTAATGGGGGTTGATGCTTGCGCAGATACGCCTGGAACGCGGGATAGGCGGCGACGTTGGTGCGGTAGTCGAGAATCAGGTCCAGTTGGATGTCCTCCGCGCCGGGCCGTGCCATGTACAGGATGTCCAGGTTGTAGCCGTCGGGTGAGAGCTTCGCGGGATCAGCACCGGTGCCGTATTGCCAGTCGCGGATGGTCTTGGGCGACAGCGACGGGCGACAGGCTTCGCGATTGGCTGGCGAAGGATCACGCCAATAGGCCTGCCACGGGTCCCACTGATCGCTGAAACCTTCCAGGTAGGCGTTGCCGTTCTGGCTGATGATTGCCGTCACCTTCTCCGGGTTGGCGGCCGCGAGGCGCAGGCCGGTGGGCGCCCCGTAGTCGAAGATGTACAGCGCGTATCGAGTCAGCCCCAGGGCTTCGGTGAAGCCCTCGACCACTTTGTAAAGGTTGTCGAAGGTGTAATCGAACTGGCCTCGCGGCGGTGCCAGGGTGTTGCCGAAACCGGGCAAATCCGGGGCAATCAGGCGGTATTGGCTGGCCAGGAGCGGCATGAGGTTACGGAACATATGGCTAGCGGTCGGGAAGCCGTGGAGCAGCAAGAGCACTGGCGCATCCTTCGCGCCGACCTCGCGGTAAAACACTTCGACATCGCCGACCTTTTGCGTGTGGAACGTGACCCGGAAGGCATCATCGAACTCGACGCTACTGTGCCGGGCAGAAGGACGTGCGCTGGCGGGTGCAGCGCTCACGAGTGAAGCAGCCAACGCAGACGCTGCTCCAACCGCAGACGCTTGCAAGATGCCGCGGCGACTGACGCCGGGTTTGCTGTTCGAGGCGTTGGCCGAATCGAAAGTAGTCATTAGGAGACCTGCATGAGTGAGTTCATGCTGAATCCTATTGGCTGCTGCAACGGCCGTGAATCACCAGGAAACTCAACTCACCATTGCGGTTTTTGCAACGCGGCCAGGTCTCATGGGAAAACCGAGCGTAAACGCGGGCTCACCAAAATACCGCACGCCTTAGTAGGACCGGCTTTAGCCGGGAAGACGTCGGGGGTCACGCTGCAACTGTGAGGGTGCTCATGCCGGCCTCTTCCCGGCTGAAGCCGGTCCCACTAAAAGCACCGTGCATCCCGGTAGGACTGGCTTTAGCCGGGAAAGCGTCAGTGGTCACGCTGCAAATGTGTGGGTGCTCATGCCGGCCTCTTCCCGGCTGAAGCCGGTCCCACTAAAAGCACCGTGCATCCCGGTAGGACAGGCTTTAGCCGGGAAAGCGTCAGTGGTCACGCTGCAAATGTGTGGGTGCTAATGCCGGCCTCTTCCCGGCTGAAGCCGGTCCCACTAAAAGCACCGTGCATCCCGGTAGGGCTGGCTTTAGCCGGGAAAGCGTCAGGCGTCACGCCGCAAATGTAAGCCCCGTCACGCACCTGGCAACGGACTTGCCACCGGCACTCTGTAATCGGCAACCCGCTCGACATGCTCCAGCACCAGCCAGTGTCCATTGCCCAGTTGCCAGTCGAAAAAGTCCGAGAAATCCCGGTTCACCAGCGCCCGAATGGTTTTCGCCACAAAGCCGTGGCCCACCAGCAGAAGATCCTCGGCCGCAGGCAAGCTGATCAGGGCAATCAGACCGTCGTGAACCCGCTTGACCACGTCCGCGATTGACTCTCCTCCCGGCGGTCCGCTGTCCCACTGGCGCGTGATGTTGCGCTGCCACATCTCCGGATAGCGCGCCTGCGCTTCGGCTTGGGTCAGCCCCTCGAACACGCCGACATCCCTCTCGCGAAACGCCGGAATCACCTGCAAGGGCAGGTCCAATCGGTAGTTGAGAATGTCGGCAGTCTGCCGGGCGCGCTGCAAGGGGGAGGTGACGATGCGGCGGATCGAGTCAGGCCATTCCAGACGCAACGCCGCCGCCTGTTCGCGACCGGTCGCAGTCAGGCCGGGATCGAGGGCGCCGAGGTAACGGTGTTCGGCGTTGGCCTGGGTCTGGCCGTGACGTACGACGTATAAGCGCATGCAATGTCTCCCGTCGATGGCGGCAGATTCCGATGATGGCCCGCTGGATGGCAGGCCGGCGTGACCGGATCAGAAGCGGTAAGAAACACCCGTGGTCACGTTGATCGGATCACCAACGTAGAAGTTGGCCGAGTCTTGCCCTCGTGCGTCGTACGCCGTGTTGGACGCTGTGGCATAGCGCTCGTTGGTCAGGTTGCGGGCATCGACGAACACCTCCCATTTCCGGCCTGGCGCTTCATACCCTACTTTCGCCCCCCACAGCGTATAGGAAGGCGCATGCAACGAATTGGCGAAATCGACGTAGTAGCTGGAAGCAGAACGCGCGTTGACTTCGGCATAGAAACCGCTGGCCTGCCGATATTCGAGTGCGGCCTGGTAGACCTGACGCGGCAGACCCGGCAGCTCGTTGTCGCCGAAAGTCGCGTCATTGCGGTAATGGAAATCGTTGTACGTGAACGCCTGACGCAAGGTGAGGGTGTCACCCTGTCCTTCCCACAACAACGCGTTCAGACCGGCCTCGATGCCTTGATGAATCGTGCCGCTGCCGTTTGAGGTGGCGATCAACGGGTCCTGCGTCGCGGTGGCCTGACGCACCACCACCGACAGCAACTCCTTCTGCACCCACGAGCGATACAGCGTCAGGCTGCCGTCGAAAATCCCGTGCGCTCCTCGAATGCCCAGCTCAACCGTGTTGGCCTTCTGCGGCCGGACGTCCTGGATGTAGGGCGTCCCGGTGCTGCCCAGTTGCCAGGTCACGGGTGGGTCAATGGAACGGCTGACGTTGCCGAACAGCTCGAATTCGGGGGAGATTTTGTAGCGCAGGCCAATACGCGGCGCGAGGTCATGCTCTTGGTATTCGACGCCGTTGGGAAACGCGGTGGTATTGACCCCGGTGGTGTATTCGATTTCCGCCTTGCGCTTGATGTCCATGAACGACAGCCCGGTCGACAGCCAGAGGTCATCTGTCAACTGCAGCTCGTTGCCCAGCGAGAAAACCGTGTCACGCGAGCCGGTATAGTTCGCTTCCTGCTGTTTGGTCCCGGTCGCCTTGCTGTGGGATTTGACGTCGGCGAGGTACGCCTGGGTGGTGCTGAAGGTGGCGGTGCTGTCGCTGTTCAAACCCAGAAAAGTGTCGCCTGTGCGCAGGTATCGCAAGGTCAGGTTGATGTCCTTCGAGCGCCAGTCCTGGGGCGTCGCCGAGTAGCGCCAGCCGTTATAGAGCGGGTAATCGTTGTAGCCCAGGCCGACTTCCAGCTTGGCATTGTCGTCGAAGGTGTAAGTGGTTTTGCTGCCAAGCAGTGTCGTGCCGTCCTTCTTGCGACCGAATGGCACGGCGTTGCTTTTCGGGTCGTGTTTGATCTGGTACTTCGTCAGCGTGTTGCCCTGGCTGAGGGTCTCCTCTCGATAACGCAGGAAGAACCGGGTTTCCAGCTTGGGATTGAACACATAACCGAAGTTGGCGACGATGCCCTGCCCTTTATTCGCCGTGTCGTCCTGATAACCATCACGCTCGTTATGTTGCAGGCTGACGTAATAATCAGCGTTACCTTTTACGCCGCCGGTGCTTAATACCTGCTTGCGATAGCCATAACTTCCGGCTTCGAAGCGCGCGTAACTGCCGGGGTCGGTGCGGCCGGTCTTGCTGACGAAGTTGATCGCCCCGCCCAGCGATAACGCCGAATAGTTAAAGGCGTTGGCGCCGTATAACACTTCCGTGTGGTCAACACCGGCCATGTCGAGCATGTCTTCCTGAGTACCGCCGGGGCCGGTCAGCGGCAGGCCGTCGAACAGAAACTTGATGCCCAGCACATAGCCTTGATAGAAGGTGTTCAGTCCTGACCCTCGGATAGAGATCTTGTTGGCCGCTGACCCGCTGGTGGCCTGGGCGAATACACCGGGCTGCAAGGCCAGTACATCTTCGGCGTTGGAAGCGCGGCCTTTTTCAATCTCGTGGTTATCGATGACGGCCGTCTTGCCGGGTACTTTCGCCAGTTGCTGCTCCGCCTTCTGCGCTTCGCTTGCCGCCGCGCCGGTCACCGTCACGGTCGCCAGTCGCGGGTCTTGGGAACCCTCGGCGTCACCCTCAGTGGCGAACAATGGTCCGTGGACCAGCATTAACAGGACGCCCAGACTGGACGCCGTTGCCAAGGGATCGAAGCGCCGAGCGCGCGTATTAAAAGAGTGCTGTGTCAAAACAAGAGTCTCCGCAGTTAAATGTCAGTGGGAGCATCTATTCGTATAGTCGCGCTCGGCAGTGACTTTGCAGAGTTCATGCCACGTGTTATTGGCCCTGTTTATCCGGCTTTTACTATCTAAAACGTTGGGCAGGCGACACTTTGCTGCAACTCTGTCGGGTGACCAACACTTGCCAGGCATATAAAGGTGTTGCACCCCTGTTTATGACTTCCCCCCGAAAAACCCCTATAACCGGATGAAAGCGCCTCATAACCTCTACTGTTTCTGACGCAACACCTGATCGACAAAACAATGCTGATGGCACAACAGCAATTGTCGTGCAACGCTCTAGACCGGTCATTTTGCGGCGGATGGACACTTGGTATGGCTCTTGCTCCCTGAACTAAGCCGGTGCACGTGGCACCGGCATCAACAGGATCAAGGAACTTCGGTTCCGCATTGTTACGTTAAACAGCTGGGAGTTAATCAATGGCCAATGCCCAATCCGCCAACGCACTGAATGTGCTTTGGCGCCAGGCGCCGGGCGGGGAGTTGCTCGACCTGGGCCGGGTTTACCGAGGCCCTTTGGCGCTGTCGCGTCTGCAGACCACGCCCCGGCAGATATTGACCCGTCGCGAAGCAGTGCTGCTGGGCGTCTTCGCCCTGGTGTTGCACGGTGCGGTGATCTATTGGATCAATAGTTCGCCCGCCGCCACCCTGCCCGTGGTCCCGCCGGAAATCCCGCCGATGACCATCGAGTTTTCACAGCCTGCCCCTCCGGTTGTCGAGACGCCACCGCCACCGCCCCAGCCCGTCGCGCAACCCGTGGAGGAGCCTCCGCCCCCGGTAGAAGACGAACTGGCCGTGAAACCGCCGCCGCCCAAGCCCGTCCCGAAACCCAAGGCCAAGCCGGTCGCCAAGCCCGTTCCCAAACCTGTCGCCAAACCGGCGGAGCAGCCACCTGCACCGCCGACTCCACCGCAACCGGTCGCCGCGCCCGCACCGCCTGCGCCACCCGCGCCTGCACCGGTCACACCGGCTTCGGCCAATGCCGGTTACCTGCACAACCCTGCGCCGGAATACCCGGCCCTGGCCATGCGCCGCAACTGGGAAGGCACCGTATTACTGCGCGTTCACGTGCTGGGCAGCGGTAAACCGAGTGAGATCCAGGTGCAAAAAAGCAGCGGTCATGAGCAACTTGACGATGCCGCTCAGGCGGCCGTGAAACGCTGGAGTTTCGTCCCGGCCAAACGGGGCAATGACCCCATCGACGGCTGGGTCAGCGTGCCCATCGACTTCAAGATCAGGTGATCGACCATCTGGTCGCAACATCGCGGGCTACCTGACAAAAGGCGCATCGCTTAACCCCTTTTTGCCTTGCTTATTTGCCTTGTTGGAGCCGCACATGAACCTTATCGCCTCACCTTTCGATTCCATTGAACACGCCGTCATCTGGGTGCTGATCCTCTTCTCCGTCGCCACCTGGAGCCTAGCCCTGCTCAAGGGCCTGCAGTTTGCTCGCCTCAAGGCGCAGGACCGGAAATTCCACAAGCAATTCTGGGCAGCCTCGAGCCTGGACTCGGCCGCTGAGCTCGCGCACACCCGGCCGGGTGCCGCCGCCCGCGTCGCCCTGGCCGGTTACGCGGCGATTCAAGTGCCGGAAGGTGGCCACGCCGCTGATTTGAGCCAGGCGATCAACCATCAGGATCGACTCGAACGCGCCCTGCGTCAGCAAATCGTGCGCGAGCGGCGGTCGCTTGAAACCGGCCTGGCCATCCTCGCCAGTATCGGCAGCACATCGCCTTTCATCGGCCTGTTTGGGACGGTGTGGGGGATCATGTCAGCGCTCAAAGGCATCAGTGCGGCAGGGTCGGCCAGCCTTGAAACCGTGGCCGGTCCGATTGGCGCCGCACTGGTGGCCACCGGCGTCGGTATCGCCGTCGCCGTACCGGCGGTGCTGGTTTACAACTATTACCTGCGTCGCCTGAAGCTGACCGCCGCTGACCTGGACGACTTTGCCCACGACTTCTACAGCCTGGCGCAGAAGCATTCGTTCCGCGTGTTGCTGCATCCGGTGCTGAACAAATCGGGCGCCGCGGCTGGCACAACGGCTGCCGGCCAGAAAGTGAAGGAGGCGTCCTGAGATGGCTTTTTCCACACAAGACAATGACGAAGTGCTGAGCGAAATCAACGTCACGCCGCTGGTGGACGTGATGCTGGTGCTGTTGGTGGTATTCATCGTGACGGCGCCGCTGTTGACCAATTCCATCCCGATCAACCTGCCGAAAACCGAAGCGGTGGCGCCGGTGGAGCAAAAGGACCCGCTGGTGGTGAGCATCGACGACAAGGGCAAGCTGTTCATCAACAAGGACGAGATTCAGGCGGATCTGCTGGAAAGCAACCTCAGGGCGGCCAAGGACAAGAACGCCGACGTGCGCGTGCAGTTGCAGGCCGACAACGGCGTGAATTACGGCGAAGTGGCGCGGGCAATGGCCTCGATCGAGAAGGCCGGGATCACCAAGCTTTCGGTGATTACGGCTAAATGACTGTTTAGAAGATCAAGAGCGTGTGCCTGGGGGCAGACGTTTCGCCTTCGGCGAGTTACTTTTAAAAAGCACTAAAAGTAACCGAAAGTGCCTGCTCTCGGTTTGGCCCGACTTCGTCGGGTTCCCTCACTCCGACGACGCTCCGTGGGCCCGCGCCGAACGGACATCCATGTCCTGACGGCGCTCTCGCGGCATCCATGCCGCTCGGCCCACTCCGCGTCGTCTGCGTTCGGC